>NZ_JBFRDU010000010.1:0-180442 GCF_052113965.1 Rhizobium sp. RAF56 | reverse complement strand
CCGCTCTATGTCGAGGCATTTCCGATGACGGAATACTCGATGTACGGCGCGGTCCCGCTTCGCACCATCAAGCAGGCGCTGTTGAACCTGAAAGCAGACGGCAGGCTCAACCGTGCCAAGATGGTCGACCTGACGAACTGCACCTTCGATGGCCATATCTACAACACGCGACGTGTCATGGAAGAATGCCTGGCGATCAAGCCGGATCTTATTTTTCTGTGGGACGAAGCGTGGTTCGGATTTGCGCGGTTCTCGCCGTTCCTGCGTCCGCGCACGGCGATGGGGGCCGCCAACGATATCGAGGCGTGGCTCCACGATCCGCAGTCGGTTGCCGCCTATGAAAAGCAACAGGCCGAACTTGGCGCGACCCCGTCGGACGACACGCTGCTGAACGCGCGTTTGATACCAGACCCGCGCAAGGTGAAGCTACGGGTCTATCAGACGAATTCGACCCACAAGTCGATGTCTGCCCTGCGCCAAGGCTCGATGCTTTTAGTCAAGGATGTCGAGTTCCACACTGTGGAAGCGCAATTTCATGAAGCGGTGTTCACCCACGCCTCGACTAGCCCCAACCAGCAATTGATCGCCAGTCTAGACGTTGCGCGCCGGCAGATGGAGCTGGAGGGCTATGGTCTCGTCCACAACGCGATCGAGATCGCGCTGGCAATTCGCCAGGCGATTGGGCGACACCCGCTGATATCCAAATATTTCCACGTTCTCGGCTCCGACAAGATGGTGCCGGACATGTTCCGCGAGAGTGGGTTCACCGACTTCCTTGATCCCAAGTCAAACTGGGTGGCTGCATGGCGCAGCTTCAAGGAGGATGAATTCTGCCTCGACCCGACGCGCATGACGCTTGTTTGCGGCACGGCGGGATTTGACGGCACGCAATTCAAGAAGCTTCTGGCAGACCGCTACAACATCCAACTCAACAAGACCTCCCGAAATTCCGTCCTGCTGCAATCGAACATCAACAACACGCGCAGCGACGTCGCTCATCTGATCCGCGTGCTGGTCGAAATCAGCAGCGAGATCGATCGGCGGCTGGCCGAGAGCGGTCCAAATGTCCGCAAGGAATTCGATGCAAGGGTGAAGAGCCTGATGACGGATGTCCCAGACTTGCCGAACTTTTCGCATTTCCATGATGCYTTCCGGGCMGATGCCGGACCACGGACCAATGAGGGCGAYATCCGCGGCGGKTTTTACTCGGCCTACAACGCCGAGGGATGCGAGTATATCCGACTGGCGGATCCGGAGATCGACCGGCGGCTGAAGGAAGGCCCTGATCTCGTCTCCGCGAATTTCGTCATCCCTTACCCGCCCGGTTTTCCCATCATGGTGCCGGGGCAGGTGATCACCCAGGAAACGATCGACTTCATGCGCAAGCTCGACGTGAAGGAAATCCATGGCTACGACGCSGCCGAAGGGCTGAAGCTGGTACGTGCAGAAGCGCTGGCGAAACGCACCGGCAAGTCGGCYAAGCGCGCCGGATGATTGATGGAGAGAGCATAAGACAGGAAGATTTCAGGCCGGATCGACCTGAAGTCTGAAGCCGCCAATACATCGAAAAGAAGAGCATATGCCGTACCGCTCGCGCGTTTCCGCACATGCTCTGTCATAGGGACGGGTGACCTCATGATTGATTGGTTCTTCCAGACACTTCGAAGCTATCCGGAGATCGCCATCTTCCTGGCGCTCGCCTTCGGCTACTATTTCGGCTCCTTCACCTATAAGGGTCTGGGGCTCGGGGCTGTCACCGCGACGCTGATTGCCGCAGTGATCATCGGACAGATCGGGATTACGGTTGCGGGGCCGCTCAAGCCGACCTTTTTCCTGATGTTCCTTTTCGCCATCGGCTACGGGGTTGGACCACAGTTCGTGCGCGGCATTTCGCAGGACGGTATACCGCAGGCGTTGTTCTCGGTGGTCGTCTGCCTGTTCTGCCTGGCCGCCGCCTATATCGGGGCGAGGCTGGCCGGCTATGGCATAGGCTCAGCGGCGGGGCTCTATGCCGGTTCGACGACGATCTCCGCGTCGATGGGGCTTGCCACCGACGCCATCAACCGCCTCAATCTTCCACCGGAGGAAACCAAGGCGCTGCTTGACGCCATGCCGGTTGCCTATGCCGTCACCTACATCTTCGGCACCATGGGTTCCGCGATCATTCTCTCCATTATCGGGCCTGCGCTGCTTGGCATCGATCTGGCCGCCGCGTGCAAGCGCTACGAGGAGACGCACGGTGGCAAGAAGGAGTTGGGCGGTCCGGGGACGGCCTGGCACCGGTTCGAATTGCGGGCGTTTCGCGTGCGGGCGGAGGGGCCGATCGTCGGCAGGACCGCGCATGAAGCGGAAGCCATGCTTCCCGACCAGCGCGTGTTCATAGAGGGAATTCGCCGTGGCCAACAGCTCATCGACGCCACCGCCGATACCGTCATCCAGGCTGGCGATATCGTAGCCGTGGCCGGCCGCCGCGAGGTGCTGGTCAATCTGATCGGCGCGACGGCGGAGGAAGTCGATGATCGCGAACTCCTGGCCGTGCCGATAGAAGGCGTCGACGTTTACGTCACCAGCAAAGCGGTCGACGGCATGACACTGGCCGAGCTTGCCAAAGCTCAAGGCGCTCGCGGCGTGTTTCTGCGCAAGATCACCCGTGGGGCAACCGCGACGGATATTCCGATTTTCGCGGACACCAAGCTGCACCGGGGCGATATCGTCAATCTCGTCGGACGCACCCAGGACATAGCGGCGGCGACCAAGATGCTAGGGCGTCCTGACCGCGCGACCGATGTCGCGGATGTGGCGTTCATCGGTGCGGCGATCGCGATCGGCGCTCTGCTCGGCGCATTTGTCTACAGGGTCGGCAGCGTGCCGTTGACACTGTCCACTTCCGGCGGCGCGCTCGCTTCCGGTCTGTTCTTTGGATGGCTCCGTTCGGTGCACCCGACTTTCGGCCGGATTCCGTCGTCGACCGTGTGGTTCATGAATTCCGTCGGCTTGAACATATTCATCGCGGTCGTCGGCATCTCGTCCGGACCGGGCTTTGTGGCGGGGCTTCGGGAGCTCGGCTTCAGCCTGTTCCTCTGGGGTGTCTTCGTCACCACGGTGCCGCTCGTCCTTGCAATGTATGTCGGCAAATACGTGTTTCGTTTCGACGAGGCCTTATTGCTTGGATGCTGCGCGGGGGCACGAACGACGACCGCCGCCCTCGGCATGATCAACGACCGCGCCGGCAGCCAGATTCCGGGGCTCGGCTACACGGTCACCTACGCCGTCGGAAACATATTGCTGACGACCTGGGGCATGGTCCTCGTGATGTTGATGACATAACCGCAAATGACTGACCTTTCACGCAATTCCGACAACAGGAGCAGGTCATGGCTGACGCCCTCACATTACACAAATTCGAGGCTCTTAGTCCTTTCGAGATCAAGGACGAGCTGATCCAGCTGGCAAAGAATTCCTCCAGGACCACCCAATCGGCGTTCCTGAACGCCGGCCGAGGCAATCCCAATTGGGTTGCCACGACGCCGCGCGAGGGCTTCTTCCTTCTTGGGCAGTTCGCCCTTACCGAGTGCAGGAGGGTGATGGAGCACCCGGCTGGACTGGCCGGGATGCCGCAGGCCAAAGATATCGCGGCGCGGCTGGAGGCGTGGCTGAAAAAGCATGACGACATGCCGGGCGCCGGCTTCCTCTCGTCGATGCTGCAATTCGCAACCAAGACATTCAGCTTCGAGCCCGATGCATTCGTACATGAACTCGTCGATTCCATCATCGGCGACAACTATCCGGTGCCGGACAGAATGCTGGTCCACAACGAGCGGATCGTGCACGAATATCTGATGTGGGCGATGTGCGGCAAGCCACGGCCGCCCGGCAAGTTCGATCTCTACGCGGTCGAGGGCGGCACTGCCGCGATGTGCTACATATTCAAAACCTTGAAGGCAAATCGTCTGCTGCATCCTGGCGATACGATCGCGCTCGGAACGCCGATTTTCACGCCGTATCTCGAGATGACGCACCTGGAGGACTACGACCTCAAGGTCGTGCATATCAGAGCGCCGCAGGAAAACCGGTTCCAGTTCACCGACGAGGAAATCAAGAAACTGGAAGATCCGAAGATCAAGGCGTTCTTCGTCGTCAATCCGGGCAACCCGACCGGCATGGCGCTCAGCAGTGAAACCATCGGCAAGCTGACGCACCTGGTGAAGACCAAGCGCCCTGATCTGATGCTGCTGACGGACGACGTTTACGGCACCTTCGTCGACGATTTCCGCTCCTTGCTGGGCGAGCTTCCGCACAACACGATCGGCGTCTACTCCTATTCCAAGTATTTCGGCTGCACCGGCTGGAGGCTCGGCGTCATCGCCGTGCACGAGGACAACATCTACGACACGATGATCGCCAAGTTGGCGGCTGCCGATTTGAAAGCGCTGGACAAACGCTACGGCGCGCTCACGCTAGAGCCGCGCAAGCTCAAGTTCATCGATCGCATCGTTGCCGACAGCCGCGATGTGGCGCTCAACCATACGGCGGGGCTTTCGCTCCCGCAGCAGGTGATGATGAGCCTCTTTTCGCTCAGTGAAATGATGGACGCGGAAAAGCGTTATCAGGCTGCATGCAAGGAGATCGTCCATCGGCGCGCCCGGACCATGATCGACAGCATGGGTCTCCAGGTCGATCCGAACGCGAACTTCGACGCCTATTACGGCCTCATCGATTTCGAGTTCTGGGCGCGCAAGAATATCGGCGACGACGCGGTTGAATACCTAAAGAAAAATATCCACCCGCTCGATCTCGCTTTCCGCTTGGCAGAAGCGCACGGCATCGTGCTTTTGAACGGCGGCGGCTTCGAGGCGCCCAACTGGTCGTTGCGCGTCTCCTTGGCGAACCTGCCCGACGAAGCTTACGAAGATATCGGTCGCGGCGTGCGCGCGATCGCGCGCGGCTACAGGGATGCATTCGAAGCGTCGAAATCAGCCCCGAAGAAGTGAGGGGACTGCAACGCAACGGGCGGCAGTTTGCCACGAGGTCTGGTCCGGACGGTCTTGGTCAGAGGCCGCCCAGCCGGCGTATCGTTGCGGTCTTCGTGGCCGGCGGCCGGCGGTGAATGCGACCCAAGCTCGATTGAAACAGGCGCTCAGACGGCGCATTGCCGTCATGAACTGCAACCAGAGGGAGGCGTACTTCAATGAGGAAGATAACGCGAAAAGCTATGTGGTCGAGCGCGGCCGCGCTTACATCGGTGATGGCGCTGATCTTTGTTTTGGGAGCACCGTCGAACGCAAGCGCCGGTGACGCGGAGGCCAAGGCGCTGCTCAAGGCGATGTCGGATTATCTGGACGCGCAGAAGACCATTTCATTCGGATACGACAGCAATCTGGAGGTCGTTACCAAGGACCACCAAAAACTGTTGCTTGCGAGCTCGGGCACAATTGAAATCGCCCGGCCCGACAAGATCCGTGTCGCCCGAACCGGGGGCTTTGCCGATGTCGAGACGGTTTTCGACGGCAAGACGCTCACCGTGCTGGGCAAGAACCTCAATCTCTACACTCAGGTGGAGGTGCCCGGTACTATCGAACACCTGGTCGATGAATTGAGGGAAAAGCTCCACAAGCCCATTCCCGGCGCCGACCTTCTGCTTCCCAATGTTTACAATGAATTGATGGCCGACGTGGTCGATGTGAAGGATCTCGGCAGCGGCGTGATCGGCGGTAAGGAATGCGATCATCTCGCGTTTCGCAACAAGGACGTCGACTGGCAGATATGGATCGCCCAAGGCGAGCAGCCTTATCCCTGCCGATATATGGTCACGGCCAAGAAGGTTGACCGGGCACCGCAATACAGCATTCAGATCAGGGATTGGAAAACAGGCACTGACGTTGCCGCCGATGATTTCGCCTTCAAAAACGCAACCGGCGCCAAGAAGGCCGACATCGCGGAACTTAAGGATATCGACGAACTACCCGCGCATTTTTCCGTAGGAGGTGGCAAATGACCATAATCAGGAAACTCGGAATTCTTGTGGTGGCCGCGGGCCTGGGATTGACCGGGCTGGATGTAGGCGAGGGGCTTTCGATCCCCGGCATTCATGGCTTCGTCTCGATTGCGGAGGCAAGGGTCGGGCGTCCGCTCACGCCTGTCAGCGTGGCGGGCGTTGCGCGCCGCACGACGCGCCGTTGTGCGGCAGGGGTGTATCACTGCTGAGGGCCCGGCTCGAATGGACGTGTCTCACTTCACGACCTGCTGCGGGTCCGCGTACCGGCAGTCGAATAGCGCTTAGGCAAAAGAGAAAGTGGGAGAGGCAGGCTGAGGCAGGTCTGCCCCGCCCCTCGCGACGCCAACTGCAGAAAGGTCGAAGGTCGTGACAGAGGAAATGGGCAGCGGGCCGCGTGCGAAGAAAATGAGGCGCCTGTTCTTCGCCGCGCTCGTCGAGCAGCTTGGTGTGGTCTGGCCAATCCTGTCCGGGATCATCACGGTAATGCTCGGATGTGGGGCTGCAATTTGGCGCATAGAGGATTGGGGGCTCGGCGAATCCCTCTACTTCACCTTCGTAACGGGACTGACTATCGGCTACGGCGATTTTACGCCGAAACAATTTTCATCTCGAGTCCTGGCATTGGTGATCGGTCTTTGTGGGATCGTGCTGACCGGCCTCATCGCTGCGATCACAGTGAAGGCCCTGAACGCGAGCGATCGGAACAGCACCAAATAGGCGTCCCGGCCTTCCATTCGTTCAATGACAAACGCCTACCACAGGGGCATGTGGCGATTGACGTCCTTATAGAGAAGGTAGCGGAAACGCCCGGGACCACCCGCGTAGCAGGCCTGGGGGCAGAAAGCCCGCAGCCACATGAAGTCGCCGGCTTCGACCTCTACCCAGTCCGTGTTCAGGCGATATACGGCCTTGCCCTCGAGAACATAGAGGCCGTGCTCCATCACGTGCGTTTCCATGAACGGGATGACGCCGCCCGGCTCGAAGGTGACGATGGTTACGTGCATGTCGTAGCGAAGGTCGTCCGGATCGATGAAGCGCGTCGTTGCCCAGCTGCCGTTGGTGTCCGGCATCGCCGCAGGGGCGTGCTGGTCCTCATGGGTGAAGATCGCAGACGGCGCGGCCAAGCCTTCGACTTCCTGGAAAGCCTTGCGAATCCAGTGGAATTTCACCGGAGCGGCGCTCTTGTTCCGCAATTTCCAGGCGGAACCGGCAGGCAGGAAGGCGAACGAACCTGATCGCATCTCGTGCGACGCACTTTCGAACTCGACGGTCATCTCGCCTTCGACGATGAAGAGCACGCTTTCGGCGCGCTTGTCCGGCTCTGGCCTTTCGCTGCCGCCACCCGGCTGCACCTCCATGATGTATTGCGAAAAGGTCTCGGAAAAACCGGTCAACGGGCGGGAAATGACCCAGGCCCGCGTACCATCCCAGTGCGGGAAATAGCTGGTGACGATATCCGTCATCACGCTGCGGGGAATAACCGCATAGGCCGTAGTGAACACAGCCTTACTCGACAGGAGTTCGGTCTGCGGCGGCAGGCCACCCATGCTGGAAAAATATTTGCTGCTGCTCATGAGATCGCTCACACCAAGGAGGTTAGAATTCGGTTCCGGGGTTGCCGACGTTCTAAGCCGTCGATTGGCGAATGCCAAGGACCTGCGATAAAGACCAATAGCGCAGAAGAAGCTGGCTCTCTACTTGCCCCTAACGCCGTTCGATCGACCAGTAGAGCGCTGTCCCGAAATCAACGTCGCAACACGCCCAGCTAGCGGATGACTTTGCCGAGTTCGGCCAGGGCCGAAGCCACGGATCTGGTCGCCGCCTCGAAGGTTTCCGCCGAGCGCTTGTCCTGTTCTTCCTCATCTCCCAATGCCCCGAGCGCGGCGTCGGCCTGTTGCTTGACGACCTCGTCGCTGGCGAGGATGCGCCGGAAGGCGGCGCCCTTGAGGAAGGCCGCGATGCCGGCACGGTCAGCGGCGCGCGCCTCGATCCCTGATTTGAGATCCGCCGTCGCCTCGTCCAGCGCCTGTGCGATCTGTTTTTGAAAATCGTCGAAGACGGCGGCGGAGACCGAAGCCGTCGCATTGACCTTGAAGACAGGGCCATCGGGCACGAAGAGGACGGTACCAGGCTTGAGTTTGGTGAGATCCGCGTGCGGATTGGCTCGCTTGAGCGCGTCCAGCGCCGCATCCGACTGTCCGCCACGAAACCTGCCGTCGAACAGTCGGGCGCTCAAGGTCTGCTGGTCCATGCTCTCTGTCACGACGAATGTTCGCAGCATGTTGGCCTCCCGATGGAAATCA
The DNA here is from genome assembly GCF_052113965.1 of Rhizobium sp. RAF56. Classification (NCBI taxonomy): domain Bacteria; kingdom Pseudomonadati; phylum Pseudomonadota; class Alphaproteobacteria; order Hyphomicrobiales; family Rhizobiaceae; genus Rhizobium; species Rhizobium sp. RAF56. Next base: position 172,144 of record NZ_JBFRDU010000010.1, on the reverse strand, counting down.
AAGCGTGTCGCAATACCCTTGGTGATTGTTATGCGCGCAGATTGAGGGCATCCCACGGCGGCGGCAATCCGCTGCCCGCCAATGAAATTCCGGCTGTGGTGATGTTCCCGAGCACGGCCGCCGTCTTGGCCGTAGCCCTCGTTATCTGGATGGAAAATTCGTTGCCGGTGACGCGGTTGGCGCTGACAGTCACAACAGGCGTCGCCAGCGTGACGGCGATCTTGCGGTTGATGCGCGCATCCACCCGGTTGTTGTTGAAGAGGCATTGTCCGGCAAGGATGTCCACGGCGGGCGCGTCGCCGCGCGCGTTGAACGCATTCCCGAGAACCGAGCCTTTGGCGCCGCTCTGCTGATCGGTCGCCGCCAGCCCCGCGACCGTGGCTATATAGGGTCGCCCACCGCCAAGCACGAGCAGCCTCGCATTGTCGACCCGCACCGTCGTCAGCATGCCAGTGCGCGCGATCGCGACTTGGGGATCGCTGTCGAGCACGATGAGCGCGCGCCAGTCGCCGTTACTGGGATCGTTCACCTCGACCGCATCCCGATCGACGCGATTCTGGGCGACCTCGAAATCGGCAAGCGGCGCCATCACCATGATGCCGGCGGCGCGGCCGACGAAGTCGCCGGTCGGCGCCACGCCGGTCACCTCGTTGCTCTCCACCCGCGCGCGCTGGACGCCGAAGGTAAGGATCGCGGCTCGAAGCGCAGACGATCGGGCCTCGACACCCAGGCCGCGGATGGAGTTGCCGGCCACGGTCGCCGCCTCCGCGCGAATGACGCCGATGCCGACGACAAGACCGGTCGCATCGACATTCTGCGGTCCGATGTCGCGCAGGTGGTTGTTTTCGATCGAGAGCGAGGCCGAATTGGCGTCGGCGGTCGAGAGTATCCCGTTGCCGCAGCTCTCGATGATGTTGAGCTTGACGATCAGATTGCGCACCGGCGACCCGATCAGGATACCCGCCTGCGCGAAGCCGCTGATCTGGTTGGCCAGGATCTGGCATTGGTTCGAGCCGTTGCGGTCAAGCCCTGTTGTCAGCGCGATGCCGACCTCGGTGCCGGCCCGCTCTGCTTGCGCATTCGCGGTGTTGACGAGCTTGTTGTCGCTGATCCACGCGCCGTCAACGCCGCAGCTGATGGCGCTTCCGGCGATCGAGAACGTGTTGCGGCTGATCGTCATGGAGGAGCCCGAGAACCCTTGACCAAGTGCGCTCACGCCCGTCTGCGCGCATGTGAGTACATCGTTGCCGGCGATGCGCGTATCGAGCAGGTGAAAGACGCTGCCGTTCAGCGTCACAGCCCGCTGCCGGCACCAAAGCACGTTGTCGTCGATCGCCAGGGCGGCCGTGATCAGGACGCTCGCCTGCTCTCCCTCTTCGGCGGGAGCCGTGGGATCGTTGGCCAATATGCCAGTCGACGAAAAAATCGCGTTCTCGCTGATGGACGCCGCAGCAACGACACCTGAAAGCGCAACCGCTGATGCCCGGCCGTCGTTGGTCTCCAGCACTGCGATCAGCAGATGCCGCAGCGACAGGCCGACGGCGGTTTTGACACTGATGGCCGGTTGGCGGCCGAGTGACAGGATTGCAAGTTTCTCGATGCCGATGGCAAGGCAGTTGCGGATAGCAAAGGCGCCCCCGATCGCGGCAATCAGGGTTGCGGGTCCCTGTCCGTGGATGGCGACGGATCGGACGCCGTTGATCTGTACCGGTTCGCGCAGCGTATATTGGCCGGGTCCGAGGCAAACGGTGCCGCCCGTCTGCGCTGCTTTGTTCACTCCGTCCTGGATCGTGAATGCGCCGCTGGCATGCGATTCCGCCGTGACGCACGCGGTGCAGCAGCAGTCTTCGGCGACGCTACCGCCGGGCGGCCAAGGGTGGCGGCAATCGGTGATCGTCCCGGTATCGACATCCCAGATTCCGAGGCGGGCGTAGTGATGGTGAATACCGCGCGGCGGCGAGCGGTCGAGAAGCTCGACCGAGGCGTCGGAGGTTCTAGCCGCAAAGACCCAGTAGTCGCCGGCGCGAAAGCCCCGGGCGCCGGTCGAGGCGAAACGAACGGTGACGCCGTTTTCGAGCAGGATCGTCGTGTCTGCGGCGGGAATGGCGATGACGCCGGTCGAGCCCGCGGCGTCGAGGTTCTGGATCTCGACGGGCGTGCCTCCGGGGTCGGTGCGGAAGACGCGGCCACTCTGATCCCAACGGCGGACGCGGAGATTCCCGAGTTCGGGGAAGGTGTTGTCGGGAAAGGCGGCGGGCAGCATCGTCGCGGGCAGGGCCGGCGTGAACTGGATGCGGCGGGTCGCGGCGACGACGGTGATCTTGCGAATTTCCCCGCAGGCTTGCGAAAACTCGCGCACGTCGTCGATGATTTCCACCCAATCGCCGGTCTTGAAGCTCAGCACGTTGTCGCGACCAAGCGTCGCCAGCTCGAGCTCGGTGCCGGAAATCATGCTCGCCACGCGACTGCCGACGCTGGCATTTTCGCGGGACCATTTGAAGGTCGCGGTACCCGGTTGTCCGGCGTCCTGGATTTCGACCCGATAAAGCTGATTTTCGAGCCCTCGGTAGCCGCCCGTCGGCGGCAGTTCGCAAGGGTCGACCACCGGCACCACGTCGAAGGTGCCGGTGGTCAGCACGCCGGTCGAGGGGGCGATCACGGCTTCCCAGCCGGACAGTTCGCCATCGGGCGACGCGCAAGTCACGTTGCCTCCGGCTTCGTCGCCGAGCGCCCGGACCTGCCAGACGGTTTGCACCCGCGACGTCGTCTCGACACCGACGGCGCTTTCAACAAGATCGGGCTCTTCGAGATGCGTCACCTCGCGGTCCCAGACATCGAGATAAAGGAGGTGACGCCCGGCGGTCGGTAGGGCCGGAGCACTCGGGAGATAGGGCTGCGCCCCATAGGGGATGGGATCTACGAATTGCGGTTCCGCGAGGAGGTCGTCAAACATCCGCTTTGCCGGATCGGTGGAGGCCGCGCCATGGTTTTCCGCAAGCAGGCCGTCGACATAGAGCCTTCCCTTGCCGATCAGGAGGGAGCCGGCCGAGACACTCATCTTGAAGGCATCGGGGGTCGTCGAGGAAACGGTGGCGCGGCCGAGCGTGTCGCTGGCAAGCGCGCGCAGGCGCCGGTCGAGCACATCCACCAACTCATTCGCATCCGCATCGAGCAGGACGCCGCCCTGCTTCAGCTCGACGCCTGCGTAGTTTAGCAGCGGGTTCAGGCGCACTCTCGAAAAGTCGGTACCCATGATGATTCCTCCAGAGTGGTTTCCGCTTAGAACCAGAAGATGACGCCGTTCGCGTCATCCTCTAGCTGGCGTAGAAAATGCCCGCATGCAGACCAAAGCGCAGATATTCGTCGAGGCGGATGCCTAGGTTCGTTTCCCGTTGCGGCTGGAACAGGTCATGGAGAACGCCCATCTCGCTCTCGTCGTCGGCGCCGGTGCGGATCGACGGGTCGGTCGCGCTCCGCAGTTGGCCGTAGCCCGGATCGCCATAGCGCAACGACGTGAATTGCGGGACGGCAAAGGGATGATCCTCGTCCGGGATGCACCGGTATCGTCGCGGCGCGATGGAGCCGGAGGGCACGAAACTGAAGCGCATGCACCCTTCCTGACGACGCTCGGCGATAACTGGCGCACGCCAGGTTTCGCCTGGTGCTGGGCCGAGCCTTGCAAAGAAAATGGTGTTGGATGCGAGCTCGATCAGTTTCGCGTGCACCTTTCCGACAAGCGTGCATTCGGAAACGGTGAGCGTCCCGCCTGGCCCACCGGTATTGTCGCCTGCATAGGCGACACCCTCGGGCGCGCCGGCGTCGACGATGCAGTCCGTCAGCGTGATGTCGGCGTCGCCGACGACGACAATCGGCCCCGAGATGCAGCGCTCCAGCGAGACCTTGGCGAATGGATGTTCGACGATCAGGCTCGGAACGCCCGGCGACACGGCGCTGCCATCGGGATTGAGGGTGAGGCCCGGAACCAGGGTGCAGTCCCGCAATACCAATTCGCGCGGTTCGTCGTCCGCAGCCGCGGCTAGCCGCAGCGTGCCGCCGCTGAAAACCATGCCCTCGAGTACAAGGCGTCCGCGCGCGCCGATCGACAGCGAAATGTCGCCGGTCGCCGCGATCAAGGGCCGCGTCGGGTTGCGCGCGGCCACCACGACCTCGATGCCGGGAGCGCCGACCGAAAGGACGTCATCGATCTTCAAGACCGGGGTTTGCGCATAGGTCAGGCTGTCGCCGATCAGCAGCCGGCCGCCGGCGGAAATGGCGTCGAGGGCGGGCTGCAGTGGGTCGCCGTTGGCTACAGTCTGCTGCATGGCGAGCGCGCTGCCGTCAGGCGTGCGCTCGTATTCGCCGCCGCCGATCGCGCTCGGCGTGCCGTAGTGGAACGTGGCGAGCAGCGGGCCGTCCGCGGGAGCGCCGAGCAGGACGCGGCCTCGCTCAGGATCGAAGCCGATCGTGCCGGCGGCCACGGCTGTCTCGTGGTTCCAGCCGATGACGGCGCCGCCGCCATCCACAATATCGCGCAGGTCGCAAACCCGGACTTCGGTGACCGAGACCGGCACCGGCGGCGTGCCCGGCCGCAGGAAGACGATGCTCTCGCCGTCTCCATAGTCGTCGTCAAGCACGGCATCCGGGGCGGGTACGGTGCTTGCCTGCGCCGCCTCGATGCTTAGCGCCATAAGGCGTACCGAGAGCGGTTCGGGCACGTTGATCGGCTCGGAAAGATGGCTGATGTCGTCTTCCGTGCGCGAACGCCGGAACAGGCGCAGGTCCGCGCCGAGTGGGTTGACGCGGAATTTGCGGCCGCTGGCGTCTCCGGGATCGGGCACGAGCGGCAACGCCGTTAGTCGCATTGCCAAAAGGCGCCAGAGGAAAATGCCGATATTGGGAATGTTGTAGCGGCCGGCGCGTGTCTCGGGCCTGCGCATTTCGGCGGTGCGGGCAAAGGTCTCGAAAGCGCCCCCGACGCGAAAGGTGGCGGCAATGTCGCGCAGATCGGCCGTGGCTTTGGCATGGGGGCGGATGTGCTTCATGTACTGCGTGGTGGCCAGCAGCTCGAAATATTCGACAGCGTGCGCCGGCCAGTCGGTGACGTCGCTCGCCAGTTGTTCGAGCATCAGCGCCGTGCCCTTGCGCCTGCGATAGCCGATCGTGTTGGCAACTTCGGCACGCGGCGAGGCGATCTTCGGAGCAACGCCGTGCAGCGGACGATAGCCGATGAGGTCGCCGATATAGGGCGCGACCCAGTCGGCGCAGGTCTCGATGAACTGGTCGTCGTAGAGCTGCTCGACATTCTCCTCGAGCGCCGCGAATTGCTGGGCGAAGGCGGCAAGCAGGGCGCGAAGCGGCTCGCCCTCTTCGGCGTCGCGCAGGCGATAGACGGCCGGCAGCAGGGAATAGAGGCGTTCGGCGGTCAAGGTGCTCATGCCATCACCTCCAGCTGATCGAGCGGCGCCGGATCGAGCGTCAGCAACTCGGCAGCGCGGGCAATGCCCGTCTCGACGCGCATGCGGGAGGCGAGCAGCCGCGCCTGAAGCGACACCAGTGTCTGCGCCACCGGCTGCGTGCCGCCGTAGAGACGCGAGAGATCGACCGCGATGACGCCTGGCACGGCCTGGACCACTGCAATGACATCGGATTGCTGCACGGGTTGACCGAGATCGCGGGCATCGAAAGAGAAATGCGCCCGCAGAGCCGCTTCGACGGCCGACAGCACCGTGGCGGTGGCGTAGGCAGGATCGACCTTGACCCGCAGGCCGAGCCGGAAAGTACTCGCCTGATGGCTGAGCAGCGTCACGTCGACATGGGGATCGCCGCTGGCTTTAAGGGCCGCCAGCAGGTTCTGCCAGACGGGACTTGCCGGGGTCAACACGACACCATCGGGCGCTGCCAGCGTGATCGCGACGGTCCGGCCAAAGCGCGGCTGCAGGACTTGCGCCGTAGCCTTTGCGATCCCGCTGAAGGCGCGCGCGAAATCCTCATAATCGAGCAACGACACGGCGCGGCCGAGCGTGCGCGTCACCAGTGGTATCGTTTGGCGCGCGTCATCCGCAGGCTCGGGGTCCGTGCCGCCCTCGGCGGGGAGGGGATTGCTGACGCTCTTCAGCCCCAGCGGCCGCGTCATCAGTTGCGTCAATTTCTCGGGTGCGACGTTGCCCTCGGAGCCGAGACCCTTGCGATAGGCGGCGCGGATGTTGTTGACGCCGCTCGGCAGACGCGCACCGCGCAGGCCGTCGCCGAAGGTCACGAAATTGCGGCCCTGTTCGTCGGTTTCGAGCGTAAATGAGCGGGCCGTCGGCTTGGCCCCGAACATCGTCGGGAGCTCCGTCCATGCGACTTCGCCGACGCGAACGGTGAGCTCCGCCGCGGCACCGATCTCGTTGCTGGCCGCCCGGTAGGTCAGTGGCAGCTGTTTTAGCTCGAAACGCTGGAAACTCTGGCTTGCATTGCCCGCGCCCAAGATCTGGAAGACGGACTCGCCGTGCGAGGCAAGCGCGACATTCGCGTAGACTATGACGCTGGCGCGTATGAGAGAGGCGTTAAGCGGCGGCGTGATTTCCAGTTCGCACTGGACGCTGCCAAGCGGATGGGCCGCAACCAGCGTCGCTTCGACCGTGACGGCCTTTGCGTCCTTGGCTCGGGTTCCCTTGATGATGAGGCGGCGACCGGGCAGCAGGCCTGCGGCGCTGATATTGACGGGGATCTTGTTGCCGCCGACGGCGGTGGCGACCGGTCGCTGTGCAAGCTGTAGCAGCTCGGATTTGCCATACACGGATGTTTCCCGAACCTGCGATAGGAAAACGGTATCCAGGTTGTTGCCGGCAAGTTCCAACCGTGTGACCTTGTTGGCTATGGCAAAGCCAGCGCGTGATACCTCGCTGGTGCCGGTGACGCGATAGAGATCCACGCTGGTGCCACTGGGAAACGCCTCGTCCGCCCGATTGAAGCCGCCCTTGGCCAGAATGGCGAGGCTCCGGCGCTCGACTGCACTTGGCACGTCGGCGGCGATGTCAGACTGGAGACTGTCGAGGTCAACAGCGCCGCCGGCGGCGGTCGCGCCGATCTCGCTGACGACAAAGCCCGGCCACTCCGGATCGTTCATACCGCCGCCGAATTTGGCGACGTAGTCCACGCGGAACCGCACATCCATGCTGCGCCATACCGGCGCGTTGTTGCCGAACACCGCCGCGCGCTTGCGTAGGGCGAAGATGAAGATCGGAGTGGCGGGGCTGGAGACGGGCAGAGTCGAGCCAAGTCCCCGAGCCCAGGTCACCCGCGTCCGGTCGTTGTCGCTGTCGGGTGCCACATCGGTAATCAGCCTGAAATCCCAATTGTCGTCGTTGATCCCGTTGAGGTAGGCAGCGCCGACGAAGAGCAGCGCGTCGCCCGGTTTCAGTTGCGTGGCGACGCCCGCGAACCACGCCTCCTTCTCGCCTTGCCCTGGAAAATGCGGCTCGGAGAGCCATGGCCGGATGGCGTTCCAGGCGGGCCGCGCATCGGCAAGCGTCTCGACCAACTCGAACGTCTGCGGTTTTTCATTGGGTCCGGGGACGCTTTGCACCTTGAGCCCGGTTTCGAGCGTCAGGCTTGTCGGCACGCCGGTGACGAAATTGCCTGGCTCGGGGGCGAGATTGGAGGGCGGGGCGGGCGGCGTATCGAGGGCGAAGGCGAGCCATGTCTCTGCGGTCACACCCGGCCGCAGGCGATAGCCGACAAGCTTACCCATCTCCTGGAGCGAAATGCGTTCGACCGCCGTGCGCAAATAGGATTCGTTCGCCAGGCGCTCCTGATAGAAGGTCAGGACGTCCGCCGAGCAGGCAAAGGCGTCGATGAGCGCGATCGAAAAGTCGTCATCGTCGCGAGAGCGTAACTGCGAAAGACCGGAAAAAGCCGAGGACGACAGCGCCGCATGCAGGCTCTCACGGAACTGCGCATAGTTGCCGATGCGATAATGGATCGCCGACAGCCCGCCACGATTAAAGAGCGCTTGCGGGGTTTCCGCCTCGATCCCCTCGCAACAGCCGCAACATTCGCTGCCGGCGGCAAGCGGAAGGATATGGGGTTTCAGGTCAGGTACGGGCGCGCTCATTTGCCGCCTCCAGCGCTGAGCGTGAGGCGGCCGCGCTCGCGGAAATTGGGATTGTTGGCAAGCTCGGCGATTTCCAGGCTGCCGATGTCGATCACGCCGTTGTCGAGCGATATGGGATCGGGATTGGTGAGACGCTGGAAACGGTCGGGACGCACGGATTCGACCCCCTCCACCGCCTGTGCCGCCGCGATCACCCGGCTGAGATAGGCCGACTGCCCGAAGGTGAAATTGTCGGGATGGAAGAGCCCGAGGGACCCGTCCGCCAGGACATCGCTCGACAGCACCTTTTCAACGGCATGGAGCACGTCAGCGCGGAAATAGTGGTCCTCGACGCAGATGTGCAGCGCGACATCGAGCGGTACATAGCGCGGTGGCTTCACATCGAGATCGTAGCCTGCCATGCGGAAGCGTTCGAGATGACGGCGCAGGCGTGTGGCGAACGTGCCGTCGATCTCGCCGCCGCCGAAGCGATCCGGCGTGACGAAAACGGTATGCCAGCTCCCCGTCCAGCGGAAGGTCGCCGCCGCCCGCTGAACATCGGGCCGGCGTTCGGCGGCAGCGGCGTAGTCGGCCGCGGTCACGGCGCGCTCCTGCGTCCGGAAGGCTTGCGGCGCGTCGCGACGCACGGTCTCGATGCTCTCAGGATCGGTGCCGCCGGCTGCCGGCATGGGATTGCTGAGCGCGCTGAACGTGCCGTTGACGGAGCTGACGATATGGGCGATCGCCTCGGCTCCGACATTTCCCGTCGCGCCGTTGCCAACGCGGTAGTTTGCCACAAAGCCAGTGCCGGGATCGGGGCGCTTGCCGCGCTCGTCGTCGCCGAAACGCAACCTCGCCTGACCGCTGTTTTCGACCTCCACAATGAAGTCCGTGGCCGCGGCACCGCTCGATAGCAGATCGCGGCGATGTGTCCAGGATTCGATCACCGTGCCGAGCGTCCCGGTCAGTCGGGGGACCAGCGGCGTTGCCGTGCGCGCGTCGATCAAGAGGAGGGAGCTTGCGGGCCACCAGGCCTCGTCGGCGTTGACCGGAACCGCGAGAAGGCTCGGCAGATCGAAGCCGTGCGACAGCGGCTCGTTCTTGAGGGCAGGGCGAAAACGTGGCGGCACGGGTTGGGCTTCCGGCGCCTCGCAACTGCATCCGGCAGTTGCCTGTGCCACGAATAGGGCGGGCTCGGGTACCTCGCCCAGGCTTTCCCCGGCAACCGTCATCCCATGGTCGGCGAGCACGATATTGCCGAGCGCGACACTGATCTCCAGGCCCGGCCGCTCCTCCACCGACAGGCACAAGGCAAATGGCAGGGCGTCGGCGGCGTCCCAGGTGATGCTGGTGACGTCGACCGGACCATCGACGGGCGGTTCATCGAAGAGCTGGCCGGATGGATCGGCGGCAAGCTTCACGTTCGTCAGGCGCACGGCGCAGCGATGCGTCAGGTCCGCGTCCCCTCCGACGAACGTCGTCGGGCTGACCACTTCCTCGAAGATCAGGATGTCGCCGACTTGCAGAGTGTCGAAACTGCCCCGGAGGGTGGCGCTGGTGCTGCCCTTCGGCAGGCAGCAGCCGTTGTCGCCCCAACTGTAGAAGGATAATCGATTGTGCCGTTCGTCCAGCAAGGCGTCATGCGCGGTCTCAAAGACGAGCGCGCCGGCCATGAGCGCCTTGGTCAGATCCAGACTGCCGGGCGCGACAACCGGCCCCAATTCCGGGGTCCGGGTCAGCAATTGCGTGGCCCGCGCCAGCGCCACGCCTTGGCCGATGACGTCGAAATGCACGAAGGCGCGCGCGTTGCAGCCCTCGTGCATGAAATAGTCCACGAGCCGCGCATGACGGCGCACCGAAACGCGCTGCCGGGCGGTTGCAAGATAGGCCTCGTTGGCGATCGCATCCTGCCGGTAGGACAGATTATCGGCGGCATAGGCGAGCAGTTCGACCAGCATCACGCCAAGATCGGCCGGCGAGCGCTCGGTCCAGCCGGGCGTGAGCAGGCTCAGGCGGTCGAGCATCAGTCGGCGGAAACCCTGATAGTCCTTGGCCAGGTAGTCGATGTCAGGCCGCGCGCCGATCTCCGGCGGGCAGATATGCGCATCCGCGCAATCGAAGTCCGCCGGGCATTCTACCTTGAACGAGAAATCGATCGACGAAAGGATCGGGTCGAAGCCGTTCGGAGGGCTGTCGCTGCCGGAATTGGTGACGATGCTGAGCGTGTAGGTGGAGAAATCGCCCGAACTGTCCGTGCGGATCACCAGCGTCCTCGACAGGTCGTCCACGGTGTCGACGAGATCGGGCTCGGCTTCGGGCGGCAGGGCATCGGCCGGCGCGCACCAGACTATCCCGACAGTGCGGATACGCTCTCCGCCCGCGATGCGCAGATTGTCGGGCGTAATCGTGAAGCCGGGACGCAGCAGCCGCACGAACAGGGTCTGCTGACGTGGCGCGCCGGGGGGCGTGTCCCGGTCCAGCACCTCTATGAAGTCGATGGCGTTGGCGGTGCCGTGGCGCCGGAGCACGTCGAGGCGGCGGAGGTCGCAGCAATGAAATTTCATGGCGTCCCTCCCGGCGCAGAGAAGATCGCGCTGTGCGTGGTGCGGTCCTGTAGCACGGTGTAGACGACGCCGACACGCAAGGCCGCGTCGTCGTTCACCACCTCGACTGCCTGTACGGCGATGAGGTGCGAGAGGTAGAGCTGCAGCGAGCCCTGAACAAGCATCTGCGTGGCGGCAGCGACCGTCTCGCTGTTCGGCTCGAACACGAGAGCAAGCAGGCCTGCGCCGAAGTCCGGGCGCATGACGCGCTCGCCGGGGGCAGTGAACAGCACCTGTTGGATCAGGTCGCGGATATGGTCGTCGCGATCGGTCGTGGCGGTGCGGCCGAGGCTGGAAAAGTGATAGGGAAAGTCGACGTCGCCTGCCATCTCGCATCCCTCCTCAAGTCGCGATAACGCGCGTCTGCGCCACGACCGGCACCATCGGCGTTCCTGTCGGCACGCACACGGAGCTTCCGCTCATCGTCACGACCGGCGCTCCGCCGGCGGTCACCCGCAACGCCCCGACCAGCCACTGCCCGGTTGCGCAGGGTGGTGCGGGCGTCCCGGTCAACGCGCAGCCGGCCACCGCGTAGGGGCTCGTCAGCGTCACCGCCGGCTGGCCCGAGAGCAGGACGCGGGGGAAAGGCGAAAGCGGCGTCGCCTGCCCCGCGTGGGTGCACAGGACGGTGGCGCCGAGATGCAGGATGGGAGCTGGCATCGGTCCCAATCTCCCTAGATCACCGTCAACGCGCCGAGATTCACGTCCACCGTCGGACCAGTCATGGTGATGATCGCTCCCTTGTTGTTGGAAATGGTGATGCCGACATCGCTCACGGAGATGAAGGCCCCGGTCGCGGTCTTGATCAGGATGCCGCCGGTCGGGCCTGGCAAGTCGCTGATGACGATGCCGTTCGTAAGCGTCGTCTGCATGGTGATGCCGTTGATGCCGGGCGGAACCATGTGCGACAACGCAGGTACTTCGGCAGCACTACCCCAATAGCCTCCGACCCAAATCGGGTAGTCTGGATCGCCGCGCTCGAACTCGATCCAGACGCCGGACCCGATCATCGGCACCGTGAAGACGCCGGTGTTGATCCCGGCGACCGGCAGGCAGGGCATCGCCCATGTACTGGGGATAAAGCCGGCCACATCAGGCACCATTGCCTGTATCCGTCCTGTCTGCAGCGGATCGATATTGTTGACCACGGTCCCGCGGTACTTTCCGAAGAGTGGGGCCGTGCTCATGTCGGCACCGATGGCAGGGTGGAGACCAGCCCGTTGCGGGCGAGCGTAAAGCCCTGCTTGTAGGAGCCGCGCTCGATCTCGTGGGTGACGGTTTTTACAAAATAGAGACCGTCGAACGGCAGGCCGGCGCCGCGCACCCCGACCAGCTGGCGCGACTTCAAGAGCCGGCCGTACCTCGCGACGTCCAGAGTACCCCTACCGAAGACAGAATCGCTGTTCTGACCCGCGAAGGCAAGGCCCGCCATCAGCGCCTGCGGTGCGGCGAGATGGGCCGTCGCGTCGAGCTTCTCGATCTTCGGCGGCAGCGGCGGCACCAGGCCGAGCGGCGGATTTAGCGGGGTCACGTCGGGGATCGGCAGGCCGATCGGTGCCTTGCTGTTCGGCTCCTGGAAGAACACGATCGGGATTTTCTTGCGTTCCTTGTCGAAGGTGAAGGAGAGCTGTTCGACATTGCTGTGTGAATCCATATTGGTCGTCAGCGCCGGCTGCGGTTCGCCGACGCGGATTTCCGGCCCCCAATAGGCTTTCGACGTGCCTGGCGAGGGACCTGGTTCGAGATAAAAGACGTAGCCGGCCTCGTTGGCGAGCTTCTTCAGATAGGCATAGTCGCTGCCACGCTGCTGTGGAATTTGCTGCACCGGCAGCGGCGGGATGTCGAGAATGCTAGGGATCACCATCGGGATGACGCCGAAGGCCGCATACTTTGCCAGTACCAGCAATATGCGCGCGGACGGCGGCATGGCCGGGAAGGGCAGGCCGGGAATTTCGATGATATCCATCAGCGCGGTAAGATCCTTGCCTTTGACGACGAGCCTTGAGACGCCGCCCTGGCCCGGCTGCATTTCCACATTGGTTGTCACCCCGTCGATGATCGAATGGGCGCCGCCGTTGATCGTGACCACGAACACAACCCGCATCAGCGGCAGGCTGCCGCCGCCGGTGAGCAGGAAGAGCGTGCGCAGTGGCGAGCGCGCCGGCAGCTCGAAGGTCATCTCGAAGCCGCTTTGCGTGCCGCCGGAACCGTCCTCGACCTTGGCATGCACCAGCGCGTCCAGCAGTTCGCGCGGCGCTGGCAGGGGCACCGGTCCGATCCTGAGCGAGAGCTGTACGCCGCCTTGCATGGTCGCATCCCCTTCCTAAGCACCCGGAGGCAGCGGGATCGCCACCCGGCGCGCCAGCGTATCGGTAAGTTCGAACGGGTCGGTCACGGCGTTCGCATCGGCGATCCGCCAATAGAGTTCGGCATCACCAAAGGCTTGTGCCGCAAGAATGTCGGGCCGTTCGCCACTCTGGACGATGTGCTCGAAGGCAACCGTGATGTCCTTCTGCTGCGGGATGAAACGGCGCAGCACGTAGGGGACACCGGGATCGTTTGCGTCGCGTTGGTAGAGCCCCAGAGCGACGTCGCGGTAGCGGCTGTTGGACGAAAACGGGTTCGAGGGAATGGCGCCCGCCTCGATCAGCAGTTGGACCGGATCCGTCGTGGTCATCGCTTGCCTCCCGTCATGGTATATTGTTGATGCCGAGCGAGGTGAGTGTCGCGCGTCCGGCCTTTGCCGCCAGCGCTTCGCGGGCGCGCAGATAGCTGAGGAAGATCGTTCCGCCCTTGTGGGTAAAGCCCAGATCCTCGGTGCTCATCACGCGCAATCCGAGGCTCACCTTCGCGCGAATAGGATTGAGCGATGGGTCGAACGCCTCCTCGGTGATGGAGAAATCGGTGACGCGCACGGGTACGACGCGGTTGCGGGTCCACACGAATAGGACGAGCGGCGCTTCGGGGGGCAGGATTTCCAGCGTGCCGCCGGCGGTCTGGGCTGCGACCGCGAGCAGCTCGTCGACGCTCGGATTGACGAGAGCCTCGAGCACGGCCAGCTGCGGCGCAATGCCGAACGCAACGGCATTGGCATGGCTCTCGGGGAATTCGAGCTGATCAGTCGCGTCGATTTCGGCATCCAGCTTGATTGTCTCGATGGCCGGACCCTTGAGGCGAAACGGCTGCGCACGCTCGCCGCCGCCGTCTCCACCGACGCCCTGCACCTGGTAGCTGCGCGTCAGCGTGTCCGGATTGTATTGAAGCGCGATCGAATTGCGCACCGCGCCGCCGCCCGGTGCCAGAACCACGAGACCGCCTTTGACGAGCTTGGGAGAGGACGTGAGTGTCATGGGCGCCTCAGAATTTCGAGGACGGTGCCTGTACGGCGGTCCACCGTGTCCCGCGCGTCGATCACCTGCCGCGCCTCAAGGTCATGGCGGGATGCCGCGGAAGCGACTGATTTTTCGAAGCTCACATCGACCTCCTTTTCGACCCGTTTGGCGGCAACAGTCCGCTATGCGCCAGGTGCGCGGCCACCTCATGTCCAATTCGGTCGGCGGGCGTGGGTTGCCGGTTCGCCATCGGCGGATCGGCTTGCCTCAGCGCCTGCGCGATGCCCTCGGCAATTTCCGTCCTTGCGCGCGTCAGCTCCGTGGCGCCCAGATCATCAAGCCTGACGGAGCGCACATGCACATGGATCGTCGGCGGGCGGCTGGGTTGCCTCATGGATTGCCTCCCGGCGCAAGGCTGAAATTGCGCTCCAACTTGGCGAATTCCTCGCGCGCTGCCGTCATCAGCAGGTCCTGATCGATCGGAGCGCCCTTGTCGGCCGCCTTGAAAGCGGCGCTGAGCGCGACGCTGCGGATGTTTCCGCCGGCAAGATTGAGGCGGGCAAGCATTGCAAAGTCGAGGTCGGACACCGGCGCGGCGGTGGGAAACTGCCTGCGCCAAATCTGCTCACGCGCCGCCACATCCGGCAGCGGGAAGGTGACGACGAAGCGGATGCGGCGCAAGAATGCGCGGTCGAGCGCGCTCTTCATGTTGGTGGTCAGCACCGCCAGTCCGCGATAGGCCTCGACCCTCTGCAACAGGTAGGCGACTTCGATGTTGGCGTAGCGATCGTGGCTGTCCTTGACCTCGCTGCGCTTGCCGAACAATGCGTCCGCTTCGTCGAACAGCAGCACCGCGCCGCTTGTCTCTGCGGCATCGAACAGCCGCTTCAAGTTCTTCTCGGTCTCGCCGATATACTTGCTGACGAGCGTCGCCAGATCGACCCGGTAGAGGTCGAGGTTCACTTCATTTGCGATAGCCTCGGCGGCAAGCGTCTTTCCGGTACCGGATTCGCCGGCGAAGAGCGCGACGAGACCTTGTCCGAGCTGGTGCTTCTTGCCGAATTCCCAGTCCCGATAGACACGTTCGCGATGGCGCAGCTGGCGCGCGATGTCGCTGAGCGCGGTGCGCTGGCCGGTTGGCAGAACCACGTCGTCGAAGGTAACTTGGGTGTCTATCCGCTGGGCAAGCGCATCGAGGCCGCCGCGCGCCGCCTCCCGCGCCGCGGCCCATATCGCACCAGCGCGGGCGGCAGCGGGAGGTGCGTCAAGGCGCGCGGCGATGTGTTCGAGCATCGCAGGCCCAAGATGGAATTGCGCGGAGGCTTGGCGCAGCGCGGCCCGGATCTTGGCGTCGTCGCGAATGTCTGGCGGGGCAAGACGTTGCCAGCGGGCAAGCAATGCCTCGCGGCTCTGCCTGATGTCCGGTTTTGGCAATTCGAAGCGCAGGACAGCAGGCCGTGACGGCAGCGCAGAAAGGCCATGCCCCGGCGTGCCGAGCCAGAGCAGGGGGCCTTTCAGCCGTCCGACGAATGCGAGCGCCGTTACCTCGGCGGCAGGGCTGTCGATTGACACGACCGGGATTGCGCCGGTCAGCGCATGCTCACGATCCACATGACGGGCAATCAGGGAGAGGTTGGCCGGGTCGGCGGGAAGATCGAGCGCGGAAATCCACAGCGCCGGCCGGGCCAGCGCGGTTAGGCTCGCCAACGCGAGTTCGCGGATGGAAGCTGGATTGCTCGCCTCCGTATGCAGCACGACCACCGGCCGGCGTTCCTCGTCGGCAAGAAGCGCGGCCACACGCTCAGCCGAGGGCACGTGGTCGCCGATATCGTCGGGCGTGCCCGGCGTGACGAGGCTAGCGATACCTTCTATCTGCGCGTCCGACGCCGAGACCCCTGAGATGAAGTGGAGAATGCGTTCGTCGACGCGAAGCGCGGCCTGTGTCAGCGGAAGACCGGGTTCGGGTTCGACCATATGCCAATAGCGCAACGGCGAGTCCGGCGACAGCGCGTCCCAATGTGGCTGAACCAGCGTCGCCAGCGCGAGACCGTAGCTCGCCCGTGCCGCACCGCCCGAGAAGCCGGATACCGCAATGCGCAGCCCATCATCCAGTTCGAGGCCGGCCACCAGCAACAGGAGTTCACGCTCGAAAGGGGAGAGGAAAAAAGTTTCGGCGCAATGGATCAGGGCCGGCGTGAAGCCCGTTGCCGGTTCAATGGCACTGTCGTGGGCGGTTGGAACCGGCTCCGAAACGGCATTGACCGATCGCGCCTCGATGCGTTGGCGTAGCTGGCTGATGGCGCCGACGAGCCATTCCCTATTCAGTTCGCTCCAGGTCGGAAGCCGGCTGATCGAGGCCGGGCGAGCGTTTTCAAAGGAGGCGTTCATGCCGGCACCGTTATGCGCTGCGTGACGTCAAAAGCTGGCGCCGGGCCGCTGCGGTCGATCAGTACGCTGTCAGTGCCGTCGACCCTCAACCGCACCCAATGCTGCCCGGCCGTGACGGTGTCGGGAAATTCGAACACCAGGGGATCGCTGTTGTTCGCGCGGGGCAGGGCATTGGCCGCGACGGAATCGAGAAGCAGGCTGGCGCGCTGCTCGCGCCGTACTTGCGGGCGTGACGCGATCTTGACGGTGACCTTCGGCGGCACTCCGCCGCGCGTCGCTGTCGCCGCAGGCAAGCCAAGCACGCCGTCGGCCGCTATCACCGGCGCTGCTGCAACCAGCAGCGGGATGGCGTTGGTTTCATGAGGATCGGGCTCTCCGGTCGGAACGAAGCGGATGCTTACCGCCAATTGCCCGGCCGCCAGCGCGCTTTGCGCGGCTGCGTCGTTCGGCAGCGCGAAGGTGACCTTGGCTCCGGCTGCGTCGATCGCGGTCGGCGGAATTTCGAATGGAGCGGCGAAGAGCCGGTGGGAGAGCCGCACGACATGGCCCGCGCCGATCAGCCTGACGCCGGTGATCGTAACCGGCTCTCCGAGCCGGGCAGCCGTCTGCTCGGTTTGCGGCACGGTCGTCAGAAGCGTGGGAAGCGGCGGCAGCAGATCAGGATTGACCACCACGCCACGATCACGATGCGTGACCGTATCGCGTTTACCACGCGACAACACCGGCAGAGGGGAAACCGCCGGCTTGGTGCCTTCGATCAGCACGACCGAGACCTGATAGGCCGACGATGGCCGGTAGTGTGTCTGGATCGCCGACCAGAGCTTGGACATGTCGTCGGTGCTCATCGCGGAAGGGGTGATCTTGATCTGCTCGACCTGTTCGGCAAGGTCCGAGGCGGTCAGCGCCTGGAACGCGGGCGGCAGCATGCTCACATCAAGCGGGCTTGGGTCGAGCGCCCGCCGGATGGCGGCCCGGTCGAGCATTGGCCGCTCGTGGAGCAGGTGCATAGCGTAGCCCAGCAGGATCTCCGCCTGAAAATCGGCCCTGCCGTAGGCGGTCAGAAGATAGTGCAGATCGAGCGCCAGGGGCGCATTGGTGAGCCGCTCGCCGCTGGCAGCTCCACGGGACGGCAGATCGGCATTGCGCCAGCCCTGATTGGGGGTAACCTGATGCAGGAAGAGGTTGAGCTTCAGCGGCGCGTCGTCGTTATCGAGGTCGATCATGTCGGGCGCCACCGCACTGACATCGACTGTCACGCCCATAGCCGCGCCCGCCTCGACAAGGCCGTTATCAAGCAGGTTGCGCAGGACGGCGCTGACAGCGCCGATGGCAAGCGGCGAACTCATCCCTGCCTCCCCGATCCATTGCCGCGAAGGTAGTCCGAGAGCGATACGGCCGGCTGGGGTCGCTCCCGGCGTTGTTCGACGGCAGGTTTCGGCGAGGGTGCCGAGCGCACTTCAAGCCGGTCGATGGTGACGTGAACGATCGGGCTTTCCTGGTTGCGGGCAGAAATACGGCCCGCCATCGCCGTGTCGCTGATCGGCGCGGACAGTGTGCGCGCCGCCGCGTCTGCGACCGCCGCAGCGCTCGGACGATCGGTCACCTGCGTGGCCCGAGGGGCCCGCAATGGAGCCGGCTGGGGGGGGTCTCTATTTGCTCGATACGCATCCGATGGAGCGGGGTGCACCGTCTGCCCTTGCCTCGCATTCGCGTGCAGCGGAGATGGCGAAGCCTCGGGTTGGTCGGCGTCTGCGACGCGGACCAGTAGAGGGCGATCGCTTCGTTGGCTTTGGTCGCTGTCAAGGGTCGGGCGTTGCGGCGGGTTGCTCGCATCCGAGGATAAAGGCGCATGCCGGATTGCGTCGATGCCGTCGGCCGTTTCCGCAGCTGCGCGGTTGAAATCGGGGGGGAAGGCCGCTGCTGCCGAAGGTTCGGCAAATCTTGACGGCAAGGAGATGTGCGCCGCGTTGGCGGGTGCGCGGTTGAGGGCGATGCGGACGAGATTGTCGAGAAAGTGCGTCATGACACCGCCGAAAGTTGCAGATAGGCGGCGCGCCGGGTCGGCGACAGGCCCATCACCTGATCCTCGGTCCATCCATAGGTGCGCGCCAAGGCATCCACTTCCATCAGTGACCGTTCCGCGGCATGCCGCAATTCGGTCCAGAGCGCATCGCCGACATCGATCACGGCCGACCATTCGCCCGCACAGGCGGGGCAGGACAAGCCGAAGGTGACGACGGCCGCCGGGTCGAGCGCTTCCAGACCGGTCGCGAGGTCATCGATCGCTTCCTCGTCCATCCCCGAGAGGTCGAGATCGCCGGAAAGGCAGCGGGAAAGCAGGGCACGGGTCGCTTTGCGGTCGTCTTCCAAGTGCGAAATTGCCCTGAGGTCGTCGATATCGGGCGCTCGGAGCACGACGGGCTGCCCTGCGCACGCAATCGCGACGCTCGTCTCTCGTGGCACCAGCCGATCGAGTTCTTCAGCAAGGGAGGGGCTGTCGATCTCAAACTCGCAGTCGCAACCGCATGCCGGGCATCTGCTTTTCAGCGGCCATGCCGTACCGAACAGCGCGCTTCGCACACCGAGGAGGGCTGCGTTCCTGGCGCCCAGTCCGCGAGGCAGCGCACCATGCTCGGAAAACAACGCATCGTCTCGCTGCCAGCGCGACAGGCCGACGGCGCGTTCCCACAAGAGCAGGATGCTCGTTTCGCGATCGTGGTTTGAGGGACGCGTCATCATCGGCCTCGTCAAGCCGGTTCGGTGAACCGGGGTTCGGCCGGCTCTGTCACGGCCGTGTCGCGTTCCCAGCCCTCGTTTTCAAGCTTCAGCGTCTGGATCGCCACGGCATTGGCGTTTGCATCGAGGTCCGGCAGGGCCTGAAATTCGGAGACCCAGCAGCGGAAGACTTTGTAGGCAAGCGCCAATTGCCCGGCTTCGTTGTAGAATTCGATGATGAGGTCCTTGCGGAAATCCTGAAGCGACACCTCCGAGCCTAGGCCAGCGCCAAAATTCCAGACCTTATTGGCCCATTTTTCGAACTCGGTGTCGTGCGTGACGCCGCGCTCCAGCGTGATCGCTTCGAATTTGGTGCGACCCGGCGACTTGCGGCTGGAGGAGGGGTCGCCGCCTTCGCGATGCTCGACGACCTCGGTGCTTCGCTTGAGGGCCGAAACCTTGCTGATCCCGGCCACATAGCGGCCGTCCCACTTCACCCTGAACTTGAAGTTCTTATAGGGATCGAAGCGCTGCGGGTTGACGGAAAACTGAGCCATAAATGTCTCCTTTCAACGCCTTCGAACATGAGGTCGGAAAATGGTCGGACGTCATGCGGCTTTATGTCGGGATGTCCCCTGCGATCTGCTGGATCTTGATGACGACGAATTCCGCGGGCTTGAGCGGTGCGAAGCCGACGAAGATGTTGACGATGCCGAGGTTGATGTCAGCCTGCGTGGTCGTCTCGCTGTCGCATTTCACGAAATAGGCCTGGCGTGGGGTGGTGCCCTGGAAGGCGCCCTGCCGGAACAGGCCTTGCATGAACGCGCCGATATTGAGCCGGATCTGCGCCCAGAGCGGTTCGTCGTTGGGCTCGAAGACGACCCATTGCGTTCCGCGATAGAGGCTTTCCTCCAGGAATAGCGCCATGCGACGCACCGGCAGGTATTTCCATTCGGAGCCTCGGTCATTGTCGCCGTCGAGCGTGCGCGCGCCCCAGATGACATTGCCGTAGACCGGCAGCGTGCGCAGGCAGTTGACCGCATGCGGATTGAGCTGGCCGTTCTCCGCGTCGCTCATGGTGATCGCAAGCCCGGTCGCACCCGTGAGGCTGGCCTCGGTTCCGGCCGGCGCTTTCCAGACACCGCGCGAAGCGTCGGTGCGGGCAAAGATGCCGGCCGCGAAACCGCATGGGGGAAATGCGCGCAATGCGCCCTGCTGCAGCGGGTCTGGCGCCTGCACCCAGGGGAAATAAAGAGCTGAATAGGAGGCATCGACGCCAGTCTTGCCGGCAAGCGAACCCACGACCGTCGCCACCGTTTCCGTATCGCCGCAATCGACGATCAGGAAAGCCCGCCGCTCATGCGCATGCTGCTGCATCTTGGCGACAGTGGCCGGCTCTGTGAGGCCGGGCACGCAGATGATGTTGAAAAGATCGATGCGATCGGCGATGCCGCCGACGTCGAAAAGGGTCGTCAGCGCCGTGCGGAATGTCGAATCCGTAGGCCCGATCACCGTCCCATCCACACCCGGGGTGGTGCTGTCGAGGACCACTGTCCCGTTTCCGGGCGTCGTCGTGGAGGTAGTTGTGAGCTTGTCGAGGAAACCGGAGCGGCCATTGATGACGGCCGGCGCAAAGCGGGGATCAGCCGGATCCATCGACAGGTTGGTGAAGGATTCCAACACGGCATTGTTGCTGGAGGGCAGGATGACGTCGAGCCGGAAGCGCGTTGCATCGTCGGGGCGTTGCGTCAGCTGGACGCTGTAGCTATGCGCCCAGGCGCCGGGAGAATTGGCTGGAATGTGAAGGTCGCCGATGTCGCAATCGCCGGTCTTGGCGTCCGCAGCGGCGATCCGCAGGATATAGGCGTCCGAGCCGCCATTGTCATAGAAATGGCGCACGGAATAGCCGAGGAGCGCGCGCGCGTCGAGACCGCCATAGGCGCGCTCGTAGTCCGGGAAACTCGTGAGCCGCGTCGCCTTGTCGATGGGACCGCGCGGGGCCCAGCCGACGAACAGCGTGATGGAGGTGGCAACGCCCGTGATGGTGCGCACGCCGCTCGAAAGTTCCTCGATATAAACACCGGGCTGGAGAAGAGCTACAGGCATTGCAAAGCCTCTTTCGATCAATGCGTCGCGTGGGCTTTCTGCGGCCGAATTAGCTCCGGTCGCAGCGCTCAGGCGCTGCGGTTTTCGAACCTGTCCTGTCTGACATCAAAGATCATCGATGCAAACGCGCGGACTGGGAGCTGACACTCAGAGCCATGGCTCATGCATCTCACCTCCCGCCCGTCCGAAATCCGGGGCGTTCTCTTCTCTTGATTTGGTTATGATGTTTCCTGCGCCCTAGGCAAAGCCGTTCCGGCGCAACGTTCCCATCGATGATCTTAGGTCGATGTCCCTTCGTTTTTTGCAACTACTGCGAATATTAGCAATCACTTGGCTCGCGTGGGTGATGGAATTGTCGCACTCACCGAAAGCATGCGAATGGGCCAAACGGTCTAGGCGCACCCAGCGCGAAGATGTAGACCTTTCGCCCGAGGTTGAGTGCAGGCGCTCGTGGTCTCCGGCTGAGGCCGGCAGATCCAAGATCTCCTGGTGCTGGCTATCGGCAGGCGGCTATTGGAAACTGTCGTTGCCGTTGCCGCCGGAGTGCAGCAGTTGCGCGGCCGCTTCGCCGCGTCGGCGTACCCGCATTTTGCTTAGAATGCTGTGAACGTGGGTTTTGACGGTTGCGTTCTGTATGCCGAGTTGCCGGGCGATGTGCTTGTTCGACAGGCCTTCGCTCATCAGCGAGGCGATCTCACGTTCGCGCGGGGTCAGCATCTCGCCCTCCGCTCTCGGCAAAGGCCGGGGAACGTGCGTTATGACGCGGTTAAGAAGCATGCCGGCGGTGCGGGGAGAGCAGACTAACTCGCCCCGGATTGCCGAGTGCACGGCTGCCACGACGTCATTGGCCGATCCGCTGGGAGAAACGAATCCAGAAACGCCGGCTTCGGCGCAAGCGATCACGACATGCTCGACCTCGGGAACCCCAAGCGCGACGATCTTCACATCAGGCATAACGGCGCGGATGGGTCCGGAACAATCAAGCCCGCTGGACACGGCGATATCGAGGATCAGGACGTCGGGATTGAAATCTGCGATACGGCGCGGTGGTATCGACAGGTCGGACTGGCCGACCACCTGAACGGACGTTTGCGTGGAAAGGGCGAACGCCACTCCCTCGCGCAGCAGGCGAGTGTCGCTGAGAACGAAGACCCTTGGACGCTCCCGTCCGATCCGCATCGCATCGTCGCAGAGTATGGGAAATGAATGAGCTTCCTGGGCCATATCGTCTCCATCTGCGAACGAGCGATCGAGCGCGTCCGCCGTCCCGGCGTGGATCATTCTTCTTCTGCTTGATAGTCACTTTGGCCACTGTTTTGCCAAACGGCAAGACTGCGCGGCAAAGACGGTGCCTAAAAGAGCACGGGTGGGCCTGGGCATATTGCCGCGCGCGGGTCTTTTAGATCACCAACTCCCAACAGGGAAATGACAGGGAAGTTGGTTCATGCAGGACTGGAGCCGCTGCCACCTATCTATCTTATATTCCTTAAATAAATAGTGATCCTGTTAATTTGCGCGCCTCGAGCAGGCCGACGAGATTGGCCGGCCAAAGGCGGTCGGGGAGCTGTGTTTAGCGAAACGATCCCAAAATAATTTTGAGCATATGCCTCAGCGGGAGGCGCCCCATAGGAACGCCAGCGCGGCAACAACCCCGAGAGCCGCAAGCGGGCGCTCCCTGACGATGTTCTTAATGCCGTCCGTTACGGAACGCGCGTCCTCGCTTGCGACCGGCGTCAGCGCCGTCGGATCGGGATTGATCTTCACGCGTTGGGCTTCCTCCGCATCGGTGCGACCGGACGGAATGCTCGTCCTCGTCATCGACACGGGGTCGGAGGCCGGAAAGCTGTCTTCAAGTCCCCTGTCGAGTTCTCCCTTCGCTGCCTTGTCGCGCTGCTTTGCCTGTTCCTGCTCCATGGATTCCACTGCTGGCGATTTGCTTGTGTTGTCAGGCATCCGTTTCTCCTTCGATCATGCCCACTAATCCCCGCCGCTGGTGGAAGTTCCAGGGGAAGGCGTTTCATTTTATTGCTGCCGGACTATCGCCGACGCCTGCTGTTGCCCAACGACCTGGCATCAAGCTCCGCCTGGAGGCTCGCCCGGTGGCCAAATCCCGCAAAAATGACGGAAGCTCCGCGTCGCCGCCGATTGAAAGGTCGCTCGCCGACGCTAGTTCATCCTGAAATCAATCAGAGGTAACTCATATGGAAAATGCAGGCACAGGCTGGATCGCCGCAATCATCATCGGTGGCATCGCAGGATGGCTCGCTGAAATGTTCATGAAGAGCAATATGGGCGTGCTGATGAACATCATACTCGGCATCGTCGGAGCAATCGTGGCGAACGCCATCCTGTCGCTCTTCGGGGTCGTCTTGGGCGGATGGGTGGGATATTTGATCGCCGGTTTCGTGGGAGCCTGCATCCTCATCGCGATCGCGCGCATGTTCAGGCGAACTGTCTGACGCTTCGCCAGAATGTCCATCGACTGACGGCGTCTCGCCCCGACAAGATTTGTAACGCCGGGACGAGACCGGGCATTTTCGTCCGGCGTGGAACAGCGGCGTGATCTCGGCGTTATCGCACGCTAGTGCGGCCCGGAGAAAACGCGATGTCGAAAATCTTTTCCAAATTTGCAACCGTCATTGCCGACCTGTCCGGCAAGCCCGCGACCTTCGTCGCCGCGGTTGCGCTCGTCCTGGTTTGGGCGGTATCAGGCCCCTTCTTCGGTTACTCCGAGACGTGGCAGCTCGTCATCAACACGTCGACCACGATCATAACGTTTCTGATGGTCTTCGTGCTTCAGAACTCTCAAAACCGCGACGGCAAGGCGCTGCAGGCAAAGCTCGACGAACTGATCCTGACGTCGCAGGCCCAGAACAAGTTCGTGGGGATCGAGAAGCTCGATGAGCAGGAGCTTCGAGACATGAGCAAGACGCTGGCCGAGAAGGCTGAGTGCGTCGAAGAAGTGGCGGACGAGAAGGCCGAGGCGGGGCGTTGATCGCGTCAGCCATCCGCCCGGCGATCCCCAATCATCGCTTCAAGCACGTGGACCTCATGTTGCTCGACGCCGATCCAGTGGTTCCCGGCGGCATCGCTCGAGCGGATCAATTCGTCCACCTTTGCCTGTAGTGCTTGGGTGTCCCGATTTTGGGAGTGCTGCATCAGGAGCAGCAGAAACAGCGTGGTTATGGTTCCAACAGCGTTGGAGAGCAGGAACCACTCCTGAGGTAAGCCCATAGCAATCCCGAAAGCACACCACACTGCAATGGCAATAACGACGCCGGCCAGCATGAGGTGATGCCCTGCCAACATTACGGCGGTTTCCGACATGCGGAGAAAATGAGATCGCGTGGCCATTGGCGAAAGAATGCGCCAGGAGCCAGCGGGTTCCCGCCGGATCGGATTGGTCGCCCGATGCGCTCTCAAAGAGCAGGCCGCCCGGGGGAGGCGGCCCTAGAAGGGGGTCAACGTTCGAAGGGTTCTCCGAGCGAGGCGATGCCGTTCAGTTTCAGCAAGCGGCGGTCGGCGGAGATTATCCCGAGCACGATGATCGTGACCAGATAGGGCAGGCTGGACAGAAGTTGCGAGGGAAGGCCCACGCCAGTTGCCTGAGCCGCCAGTCCCATCAGGGATACGGCGCCGAAGAGGCAGGCTCCCAGGAAGATCCGGCCGGTGAGCCACGTGCCGAAGACGACAAGGGCGATTGCGATCCAGCCGCGCCCTGCGATCATCCCGTCGGCCCAGAGCGGCGTATAGACCACCGCTGCATAAGCGCCGGCGAAGCCCGCCATCGTTCCGCCGAACGCGATCGCGGCGACGCGGACGGCGATAACAGGATAGCCGATGGCGTGGGCCGCTTTCGGGTTCTCGCCGATGGCCCGGATGACAAGGCCGGTCTTCGTGTACGCAAACATCGCCCATATGCCGAGGGTGGCGGCAAGCGAAAGCCACACGACGATGTCCTGAACGAAAAGACCGCCGATGACCGGGATCTTGGCAAGCAATGGAAGGGCGATTTTCGAGATGCCGGTGACCGTGAGCGCCTCGTAGCTCTTGCCAAAAAGCGCCGAAAGGCCCTGTCCGAGGATGCCGATCGCCAGGCCCGTCGCCACCTGGTTCGCTCTAAAGCCGAGCGCGATGAAGGCGAAGACGAGCGAAAGAGCAGCGCCGCCGGCTCCCGCGGCGACGAAGGCGAGAACATGGCCGCCGCCGTGATAGACGATGATGAAGGCGAGCACCGCGCCGAAGGCCATTAGGCCTTCCACGCCGAGATTCATAACGCCCGCTCGCTCGACGACCAGCTCGCCGAGTGCCGCGAGCAGAAACGGCGTCGCGGCCGCGAGCATGCCGGCAATGATGAACTCTATGGCGTTCATGATTGACTCCGGTGGGTGGCGCGTGGCCATTCGAGACGGTAGCGCACGAAGGCGATGGCGATGAGGTAGCCGAGGAGCAGGCTGCCCTGGAAGACGCGAACGGCAGCGATCGGCAGGTTCGCCGACACCATCGCATTGTCTCCGCCGATATAGAGGGCCGCCATGATCAGCGCCGAGAAAACGATGCCGATCGGGTGCAGTCCGCCGAGATAGGCGACGATGATGGCGGCATAGCCATAGCCGGTCGAGATCGAGCGCTGCAGCTGCCCGAGGGGGCCCGCGACCTCAGCGGCACCCGCAAGGCCGGCGGCAAAGCCGCCGATGAGCAGTGACAGCCAGATCGCCCAGCCCTCATTGAAGCCTGCGTAGCCGGCCGCCCGTGGTGCGAGGCCGCCGACTTGGAGTTTATAGCCGGTGAAGCTTTTCTGCATGAAGACCCAGGCCACGGCCGAGAGGACAAGCGTGATCAGCAGCGAAACGTTGACGCGGGTGCCCGAAATCAAAAGCGGCACCGTCGCATCGTACTGGAACATCACGGACTGCGGGAAATTGAAGCCGTGAGGGTCCTTCCAAGGGCCGAGGAGCAGGTAGTAGAGCAACTGCGCCGCGACGAGGCTCAGCATCAGCGACACGAGGATTTCGTTGGCATTGAGCCTGACGCGCCAGAATGCGGTGAGCGAAGCCCAGAGCGCCCCGCCGATCGCGCCAAGCAGCAGCATCGCCGGCCAGATCCACTGACCCGTCGCCTGCGGAAAGTAGATAGGGATCGCGGAGGCGAAGAGCGCGCCAAGAATGAACTGGCCCTCCGCGCCGATGTTAAAGACCTTGGCGCGAAAGCCGATCGCAAGTCCTTGCGCGATGAGAAGCAGCGGGCCGAACTTCAAGAGCACTTCCGAGAACGAGGCCCAGGACAGGAACGGCTCAAGCAGCATCGCGTAGACGACGGCGGCCGGATCGCGGCCCATCAGCACGTAGAGGCCCAGATTGAGGATCGTGGCCACGATGAGCGCAATCGCAGGCGCGAGCACTGTCGCAACGAGCGACGCGCGCTCCCGGCGGACGAAGGTCGGAAGGAAGGCGGTGGACGAAATGCTCATGCCAGGGCTTTCTCCGATGATACCTGTGCCCCGATCATGTATCGGCCGATGTCCTCGGGCTTCGTGTCCCGGGGGACCAGCGGCCGACTGAGGGTGCCGTGGTAGAGCACCTGGATGGAATCGCAGAGTTCGAAGAGCTCCTCGAGCTCCTCGGAAATGACGAGGATGGCCATGCCCTCGTTGCGCAGCGTGATCAGCCGCCGGCGAATGGCGGAGGCCGCGCCGACGTCGACGCCCCAGGTCGGCTGCGCCACGAACAGCAGTTTCGGTGCCAGCATGATCTCTCGGCCGACGATGAACTTCTGAAGGTTGCCCCCGGAGAGCGAGCCGGCTTCGGCTTCGGGGCCGGGCGTGCGGACATCATATTGACGGATGCAATCTTTGGTGAAGGCCGTTGCCTTCGCCTTGTCGACCAGACCGCGACGCACAAGCTCCAGCGGATGAGCCGTCAGCAGGCTGTTGAGGACGAGCGACATTTCGGGCACGGCGCCGCGTCCGAGCCGGTCTTCGGGAACGAAGGCAAATCCGAGCCGCCGGCGGGCTGCCGCGTCGAGCGTGCCCACGTCCGTTCCCATCATGAGTATCCGGTCGCGCGAGGCGCGTGGCAGTACCTGTTCACCGGATATCAAGGTGGCGAGCTCGCTTTGGCCGTTGCCGGAAACGCCTGCGATCCCCAAAATTTCGCCGGCCCGCACTGTCAGGTTGATATTCGAAAGCGACACCGCGAAGGGATCGTCCGGTTGGTGGTCGAGGCCCACGATTTCGAGCCGTTTTTCGCCGCCGGAGTGCGGCAGCGCCGGCATCGGCTCCGGCATGTCGCGGCCGATCATCATGCGGGCAAGATCGTGGGCATCGTGTTCGCGCGGATCCACATTCCCGGTCACTCGTCCGGCTCGCAGGATGGTGGCCCGGTCGCAGATCGCCCGGATTTCCTCCAGCTTGTGGGAGATGAAGAGGATCGAAACTCCGCCATCGCGCAGACGTCGCAAGGTTTCGAACAGCTTGCCCACCAGTTGCGGCGGCAGCACGGAAGTCGGCTCGTCAAGGATCAGCAGCTTGGGATTGGTCATCAGGCATCGGATGATCTCCACCCGCTGCCGCTCTCCGACGGAAAGCGTGTGCACATGCGCGAGCGGATCGACCTCCAGGCCGAAGTCGCGCCCAAGCGCGCGGATGCGTCCAATGAGATCGGCCTTGCGGCCCGGCACGACGAGGTGAATGTTTTCCACCACCGTCAGGGTCTCGAACAGCGAAAAGTGCTGGAAGACCATACCGATGCCCTTGCGCCTTGCCTCCGCGGGAGAGGCAAGGGCGAGCGTTTCCCCTTCCCAGACGACGGTTCCGTCGTCTGGTTGCTCGACGCCGTAGATCATCTTCATCAGCGTCGATTTGCCCGCTCCGTTCTCTCCGAGGATCGCGTGGATCGAACGCGGAGCGACGTCCAGATCGATACCTTGGTTGGCATGGATCTGGCCGTAGGCCTTCGAGATGCCGCGGAGCGACAGGAGCGGGGCGGTCATGGGCTTACTTCGGCAGCGGCGTGGTCACGCCCTTGACGTGCCAGTCCATGGCGATGATGTCGGCATCGGACAGTGTCGCGCCGGAGGCGACCGCTTCACTGCCGTCGGCCTTGCTGATCGGTCCGGCGAACGGCGAGGCGCTCTTGTCGGCAATCTTGGCCTCGACTTCCTTGATCTTCGTCATGACATCGGCCGGGATGCTCGGGCTCCAGTCGGTCACATGGACGACTTTCTCCGCCATGCCGAGGAAGGCATTGGCGCCCTTGAAGGTGCCGGCGAGATGGGCGTCAACCGAAGCCTTGAAGAAGGGCGACCAATCCGTCGCGGCGCAACCGAGGTAGAACTTCGGCGCGTATTTCTTCATCGAAGAGTTGAGGTTCAGCGAATAGACGCCAGCTTCCTCGCAGGCCGCCACGACCGACGGTGTGTCCTGCGCGTTGGAGAAGATGACGTCGCAATTCTGCGCGACCAGGGCCTTGGCTGCTTCCTGTTCCTTGGCCGGATCGAACCAAGAGTTTACCCAGACGACCGACACTTCGGCTTTCGGGTTGACCGCCTGGGCGCCGAGCGTGAAGGCGTTGATGGAGGCGATCAGTTCCGGAATGGCAAAGGCGGAAACCGAGCCGAGCTTGCCGGTCTTGGAGACGGCCGCGGCCGCCATGCCGAGCAGGTATGTGCCTTCGAAATTCTTGGCGGCGAACGGCGAGAAGTTCGGGGCCACCTCGAAACCGGAGGCATGCAACACGGTGACCTTCGGGTTGCGGCGGGCGATCTGGAGGGCGCCGTTCTGATAACCGAAGGAGCCGGCGATCAGGAAGTTGTTCCCGTCAGCGACCGTCTTGTTCATGATGCGGTCGGCATCCGGGCCTTCCGCGATGTTCTCGAGCACGGTGATCTTCACCTTGTCACCATAGGCTGCCTTGACCGGTTCGAGGCCGGCTTGAAGCGCGTGGCCCCAGCCGACATCGCCGATCGGCGAGGGCACGACGAGGGTGATGCCGAGCGGCGCGTCGGCGGCGAATGCAGCGCGGCTCCCGAAGGCGCCGGCAAGTCCGGCGGCGGCAACGCCCTGCATGAGGGTTCTACGGGTGATGTTCGTCATGTTGGTTCCCCTTTCGTGTTCTAGAAATCTATAGTGGCCAGAGCGGCTTCCGCCTCGGCAAACAACCGGGCTTCGTCGATACCGGCGAATTCGCCGTTCTGCCAGACGATACGCCCGTTGATCATCGTCATGTCGGTCGGCATGCCGATACCCACCTTGGCGATCAGGCTCAGCGGGTCGTGCCGGGTGCCGACATAGTCCATGCGCCGCGTGTCGATCGCAAACAGGTCGGCGGCCATGCCAGGCGCAAGCCGGCCGATGTCGCGGCGGCCGAGAAGGCTGGCGCCGCCCGTGGTAGCGTACCCCAGGAAATCGACCGGCGGCGGCACGGGATGCGCGCGCGTCGACGCCGTCAAGCACTGCAGCATGTAGGCGGAGTGCACGCAGTGCATCAGGTTCGAATTGTCGTTCGAGGCCGCCCCATCGCAGCCGAGGCCCACCCTGAGGCCGAAGGCGGACATCGCCGGAATATCCGTGATCTCGGCGCCGACCAGATAGACCGGTTCGGGGCAGTGCGAGATGCCGGTGCCGCTCGCGGCTATCTTTCTCAGTTCGGCGTGGGAGAGTTCCCAGCAGTGGGCGTAGAAGGCATCAGGCCCTGAAAATCCGAGCTCTTCGCAGTAATCGACCGTCCGCATGCCGTGACGGGCCTCGATGACCGGGCTTTCGCCTTCGCCCACATGTGTGTGCATCTGCACGCCGCGATCCCGCGCCAGGGCGACAGATTCCACGAAGGTCTCGCGATAGCAGTTGACCGGCTGGCAGGGCGCGACCACGACCTGGCGCATGCTGAACGGGTTGGCGTCGTGGTAGGTGTCGATCAGGCGGGCGCAATCGGCGATGAACTCGTCCGTCGTCTCCAGCATGGCGTCCGGAATGGTCGAGCCCTCCGACTTCGGCAGCGTATTGCCGCCGCGCCCCGCGTGAAAACGCATTCCAAGCAACTCCGCGGCCTCGAACTGACGGTCGATCAACCGTTTGCCGGCATGCCGGGGGAAATTGTATTGATGGTCGAAAGCTGTCGTGCACCCATGCTTGATCAACTCGGCCATCGCCGTGACTGACGAGTGGTAGAAGCAATCTTCGGTGAGCCGCGAAAAGATCGGATAGATGCGGTCGAGCCATTCGATGACGGACAGCTTCGTCCAGTCGAGATCGGCGCGGTTGCGCACGAAGCATTGGAAGAAATGATGGTGGGTGTTGACGAGCCCGGGATAGACGAACCAGCCGCTGGCGTCCTCAGTGATCGTGTCGGCCGGCAGCGCGCCCTGATGAAGGTTTGCGCCAATGGCCGTTACGGCGGGGCCGTTCGTCAGCAGATCCACGTCACGGTGGACGCGTGGGCCCTTGCCGTCGTCCACGATCACCGCCGCGCAGTTTCTCAGCAGGTAGCCGGCCATGTCACACCTTTGCCGCTTCGATCGCGGGCTCGGGCTTCAACTCATGCAGCCGGTGAATGCCGGGCATTTCGATGAAGTTGGAAAGGCTCCGGATCGCACGGGACCAAAGCCGGATGGCGGGGTACGGGTCGAGCGCTACGCCGCCGTCGGGCGCGAGCGCCATGTAGGGGAAGCAGGCGATATCGGCGATCGTCGGCCGGGCCGATGCGAGGAACCGCATGCCGCGAACGCCCTGTTCGACCAAGCCTGATTCCAGCTCGCGAAGCGCGGCGATGCCCTGGGCTTGCAAGGCGTCGATATCGCCGGGACGCAGTAGCATCTCGTGCAGGCGCGCCCCGCCGAGGCTGGCGGTCAACCGGCCCGAGAACGAAAGCCACTGCTCGATCCGCGCCGTTTCCTCCGGAGAGCCGGCTCCGAGCCATTCCGGCGCGGCCTTGGCCGCGAGGTAGGCGAGCATGGCGGAGGATTCGGTGAGGATCAGGTCGCCGTCTTCCAGAATTGGAATGGAGCCAGCCGGATTGAGCACCAGGAGTTCAGGACCGCGATGTTCGAGCCCGGGGTGAAAATCCACCGGTCGAATATCCAGCTTCACGCCTGTCAGTGCCGCCATCAGGCGCACTTTGTAGCAACTGGGCGAGAGGATGTAGTCATAGAGTTTCATTGGGCCACCAGCTGTGCGCCGTAGGTATAGTTGTGGCGTTTCAGCCAACGTCGATAGGCGACCGAGGTCAGGTCGGCGCGCGTTGGAATTTCCATGCCCGGATCGAGAGGCAGCAGCCGGGGAATCTGGTTCTCCAGGATCGACCGGTCCTGCAGGAAGATCGTTTGCTGGAAGTGGATGAGGTCGGTCATCGGCGTATCATCGTCGAAGAGCGCCATCCACGGCCAGACGTCGCACAGATCCTCAGCGAGCGGCTGAACGAAGAGCGTGATGACGTCCCATTCGCTCGGGCGGGGCGGGCAGGTTTTGTAAAGGACGGAGCAGGTTGGTGCGGGGACGCGGTACATATATTCGGTGGTGATGCCGCCGCTTGCCGATTTGGCGGCCTGCGGCTGGTAGAATTTCACCTGCGTTGCCCAGACCTCGTCCACGTCTTCGCGGATTTCGACCTTGTAGTTCTGGACCTCGGTGTGAGGCTCCGCCCCCAGGATATCGGTGTGCACGAAGGGGAAATGCGCGATGTCGAGGAAGTTCTCGACGGCGCGCAAGGGCGAGCAGCGCACGCGCACCACGCCCACATCGACAAAGCGACGGCCAGGCTGGTCGGCCTCGGGGATCGGAAAAACGTCCTTCGTGGGCTCGCCAAGGGAAGACCAGACGTGGCCGTAGCGCACGCGCACGGGGAGCGCGCGGCCGTTGAGACCCGTCACCTTGGCCGTGCCGTCGGCCTCGAGCGCCACATCGATCGGCTCGCCCATCAGCGCCGTCTTGCGTCCGTTCCTGTCGAGTTGGCTGAAGAGGCCGACAGGATACCACTCGTCGATCATCGCGTCCTTGGCCATCACGCGATCCCTTTCCTCTGAAGGTCTTCGGCCAGCCGCCGCAAAGCGTCAGCAGCTCGTGACGCCGAGATGCGATCGCTGGGGTCGCTGCTCTCCTGCAGCAGCACATGGACCAGCGTCTGGTCGTCGTCCTGTGGAGCGAGCAGCAAACGCAATTTCTGGAGGTTCAAAAGACCCTCGGCGGTCGCCTTCGCACCTGCCGAGGCCTCGATCGCCGCGACGCTCGCGCGAAATGTCAGGGAGCGAAGGGGGGTAAGTCCCTCGAACCGCGGGGTCTCAGCGGAGGGCTGGCCAACGGCAACCCAGATGACGCCATCGGCCTCTTCTACCGCGTACGTCGCGACACGGATCGATTCCGGCGGCGTAAGCCCCGGATGTGCCGGGATTCTCACGCAGCTTCCGGTCTGACCATAGCTCCAGCCATGATAGATGCAATTAAGGGCCTCGCCGCGGACGAAGCCGTGCGAAAGGCGCATGCCGCGATGCGGACAACGGTCCGCCGAGGCCGAGGTGCGACCGGTGTCACTGCGCCAGAGGGCAATCGATCCGGCTGGTGTCCGCGCCGGCATTACGGTTCCCGCTGGCAAATCCGCGGAAAGGGCGACTGGCGTCCAACAGCCCGTCGTATCGGATAACATGACTCAACTTTCTGAACAGCATCAAAGCCTAGCTGAGTGCGACACGGCCGTTGACGGCCTGCTGCTCAGCGTCGCCACGTTTGCATAAACAATCTGCATTAGCAATCTTGATTAAATAAAGTGCACAGCCTGTAAATGCTGTTAAATGTGTCTCCTCGGCCTAGCCTTTGCTACCGGCGAGGGGAGTGCGCTCGATCGTCTCAACCCAGACGTCAATGGGGCCGAGCGAGCATCCCATCTCCATCATGTCTATCAGCTCCACGGGGCCGGCGACTTCGATATCGATCCGTTTGGAACTGCTATGAGAAATGGCCTGCGAGAGCCCGAGCTTGTCGGCGTGGCGCCGGATCCAGGGGAGGAAAGATGAGGCTTCTAGATCGCCGAGGATAGTCATCCGTTCCTGGAAGTGGTGCCGATGGGGCTGCGTCATAAAGTTTCTCGTATCTGGTTAGCGTGCGTACACAGCATAGCGCTTGCGTGAGCGCACGGAAGGGCTTTTCGAGAAAACCGGTCTGCCCGCCGCGACCGACCCTATTCGTTCGACGCAAACGCGTTTCTTTGACCCTTTGCCATATTGTCGGCCACCTGGCGCAGCACCTGCGTGAACTCGTCGGCGAGGACCGATCCGGGGCCCTTTGTCGGCCTCCAGAGGTTGAGCCGATAGGGCAATCGAACGCTGAGCCTTCGCAAGACGATGCCTTTGCCCGCATAGTGCGCTGCGGTCAAAGGATTGACGATCGAGATACCCACACCGGCGGCGACCATCGAGCAGACGCTGGCTGCCGTCGTCGTCTCGACGGTGAAGCGCCGGGATACACCTGCCGCATCGAAGATTTCGTCGAGCTTGCGGCGGTAGGGATCGCCTTGCGAGAAATAGACGAATTCGACGTCTTCGAAATCCTGCGGCTGCAGAACGGCGGTGGCCGCCAGCGGATGCCCGACCGGAAGCACACACACCACCTCTCCGACATCGATGCTCTCCGTTATGACGCCGTCATGGTGATAGGTGTTCTCCGTCAGCCCGAGGTCGAACATGAAGGCCGTCAAGTCGTTCCAGAGAGACACTTCCTCCAGCGAATGCATGGAGAGGTTGACGTGCGGATGATGCTTGAGAAAACGTTGTGCCACGAGGGGAAGGATTGCTTCCGCGAAGGCTGGTATGCAGGCGATCCGCAGCCGCGCGGCATTGTGCCCCCTGATGGCAGTCGCGGCACGGCTGATTTCCTCCATTCCGACGAACGATTGCCGGACCACCGCATGCAGCATTTGCGCCTGTTCTGTTGGAGTGAGCCGCTTGCCGAACCGGTGAAACAGATCGAAGCCGAGATATTTTTCCAGATCGCGCAATTCGCGACTGATCGTCGGCTGCGAGGTTCTCAACGCGGTCGAGGCGGCAGTCACGCTCTTGTTCATCATGATGGCATTGAAAACTTCGATTTGACGCTGGTTGAGCCGCATTCGGTCGCCTTCGGTCCATATATCTCAAATGAATTAGAGCGCACATATTATGTATTTTGAAGGTGCACGGTTGTCTGAGATCATGTTTATGAAGGAAATTATATAAGGCTAAATTTCATCGTGACCTACGACGCGACGCCGATTTCTTATCGTAACGACAATGGAGGCCCTGAGAAGCTCGTTTATCGCGAGCGCGCCCTCCATCTGGAGGATGTGAGCATCGCGGCGATCGCGAAGAGAATCCCCACACCGTTCTATTGCTATTCCTCGAGCGCCATACGCGAAGCCTATGGGACGCTTTCGGGCGCTTTGTCCTCGGTTGGGGCTGCGATCTGCTTTGCCGTCAAGGCAAATGGCAACGTGGCGGTTCTGGGGTTGCTCGCCGAACTCGGCGCCGGCATGGACATCGTGTCGGGAGGAGAACTCGAGCGGGCGTTGGCAGCAGGCGTTCAGGCCTCGAAGATCATTTTCTCCGGCGTGGGCAAGCAGCGCGCCGAGATTGCGCGCGCCCTTGAAGTCGGCATTCATCAATTCAACGTCGAATCCGCAGCCGAGCTTGATGCCATCATAGCGGTGGCGAAGGCTCAGGGCCGGCGTGCGCCGGTCGCGCTACGCGTCAATCCGGACGTCGATGCGCGAACCCACGCAAAGATCACGACGGGCAAAAAGGGCGACAAGTTCGGCATCGCCCTTCATGAGATACCGGCGCTCTACGCCAGGGCGGTCGCCACCCCTGAGCTTGAGGTGGTGGGTCTTGCGGTACACATCGGATCCCAGATTCTCGATCTATCGCCTTATCGCAGTGCCTATGCCCGCATGGCGGAGCTCATCGGATCGCTGCGCGCCCAGGGTCTCGAAGTGTCGAGGCTCGATCTCGGAGGTGGAATCGGCATCGGCTATGGTCAAGGCGCCGGCGCGGACGTCGTTGAGTATGCCAAAATCGTTGCGGAGACGGTCGGCGAGGTCGGCTGCGCTTTGACGGTTGAGCCAGGTCGATGGTTGGTGGGGCAGGCGGGCCTGCTCGTCACCGAACTCCTCTATATCAAGGAGACCGGCGATCGCTCCACGGCGATTGTCGATGCAGGTATGAACGACCTGATGCGCCCCGCGCTCTACGGCGCCGTCCATCCGGTGCTTCCGGTGCGTCGGAAACCGGATGCGGAAGTGTGCACCTATCAGATTGCAGGTCCCGTCTGTGAAAGCTCCGACATCTTCGGCACATATGCAGGCTTGCCGTCCCTCAAGGCGGGCGACCTTCTGGCTTTCGGAAGCGCGGGTGCTTACTGCGCCTCCATGGCGTCCACATACAATTCGCGGGATCTCATCGCGGAAGTGCTTGTGGACGGTGACCGTTTCAAGACAATTCGGCGCAGACAACTAATCAAGGATGTGCTGAAGCTCGAGGAAGCGCAGGCATGGCAACGTGCGACGGTACAGGCGGTATCCGGGTCTATTCAACCGACCACCGACACTGCCCTCGAAACGAGGCCTGGTCGTAGGCGGATGGATCGGCTCTGGAGATGGAATGGCCTTGGAGGCCGTTTTCACGGTTTCCTGTAGGTCCGGGCTTCGGGGTGAAGTCCGCAACGTCTGGCGACATGTCGGGCCGGCGACGGCCTGCGGCACAGAAACGAAACAGGAAGAATGCAACGGCCGGTACGCGGGCAGCGACTTTTAAGGTCGCCGTACACGTCAATCCGGATCGGGGAACAAAAAAGAAGGGAAGACAAATGCTTAACAAAGTGAAATTTCTGATGGCGACGGGGCTGGTCACGCTTGCTCTCGCATCGCCGATACTCGCGGCCGACCATGTCCTGCGAATTGCCTATCCTGAAGATCCCAAGACGGTCGACGTCCAGAAGACGCAGGATTTCTATACGCTGCCGCTCAATGTTTACGATCGGCTGGTCGAGGCCGAAACGACCGCCCCGGGTCAATCGTCGCTTGTGCCCGGTCTTGCCGAGAGCTGGGACGTTTCGGAGGACGGTAAGACCTACACGTTCCATCTGCGCAAGGGCGTGCTCTTTCACAACGGCGAGGAACTGACTTCGGACGACGTGGTCTACACCTTCGACCGCATGCTCGATCCGAAGACCAAGGCGCTGAGCACCGATCTCCTTGATTTCGTCGATGGCGCCAAAGAGCGTCTGGATGGGACCGCGACCACGGTACGCGGATTGCAGGCGGTGGACAAATACACCGTCAAGGTCGTCCTGCGAGATCCCTACGCAGCCTTCATCGCCCTGATGGCGAGCCCTGGCGCCTCGATCTACAATCGCAAGTTCACCGAGCCGCTCGGCGATCAGTACGGTCTCTCGCCGGAGACGACCAACGGTACGGGCCCGTTCGTTCTGAAGGAATACAATCTCAACGACAACCAGGTGCTCGCCGCCAACGACAAGTACTATCGCGGTCGTCCGAAGCTCGACCAGATCATCGTCCGCGTCGTTGCGGATTCAGAGACGCTGCGGCTGCTGCTCGAATCCGACGAACTGGATGTCTTCGACGTCGACTATGCGCCGACGCAGCTGCCCTATTTCGAAAGCAGCGACAAGTGGAAGGACCAGATCCGCTCCGGCCCGCGCGTCGGCATCTACTACTACCACATCAACCAGGCGCTGAAGCCCTTCGACGACGTGCGCGTCCGCAAGGCGTTCCAGATGGCCATCAACCGCGACGAGATTCTTCAGAAGAATTTCTACGGCAAGGGCAAGATCGAAGATGGCGTCATGCCGCGCGGTCTCGTCTGCTACGAGCCGGCGAAGTCGATCGAATACAATCCGCAGAAGGCCAGGCAGCTCCTCACCGAAGCGGGCTATCCGAACGGCGTGGACATCAACCTGGCCCAGGTCAGCAGCTGGTCTTCGAAATGGTCTGACATGAACCAAATCATTCAGGCCCAGATCAAGGATGCCGGCTTCAACGCCCAGATCAAGACGATGGACGAGTCGGCCTATTTCGCCAACCGCAAGGCCGGAACCGTCGACAACTACACGCAGAACTGGTCCGCCGACTTCAACGATCCGGATAATTTCTTCTATACGTTCTTCAGCAAGAGCGGGACGGCCGTTCGCGGCTACAACAACAACGACGCCGAAGTCTTCGCCGCGCTCGACAAGGCACGTACGATGACCAATGCCGAAGAACGCTGCGCGCTCTATCGCAAGATGACCGATCGGATCGTGCAGGACGACGCGGCATGGGTGCCCCTGTTCAGCCTCGATCACACCTATGTCGTTCAGCCGCGGGTGAAGAACTTCGTGGTGCCGTGGAACGGCTGGAGCGACATGAGCTACTACAAGATGGAAGTCGAATAAGGCGCTTCGGGGTGGCGGTCGTCGTTTCCAGGCGACCGCTACATTCGATAGCACGATCACTGTTTCCAAGCATTAGCGCTGGCAGATCTGCCCGCATCACTCGCTCAGGCGAGGTACAATGAAAGACATTTTTCGATGCTGATCTTCGTGATAAAGCGCATCGCGGTTTCGATCCCCGTTCT
Organism: Rhizobium sp. RAF56; assembly: GCF_052113965.1. Lineage (NCBI taxonomy): Bacteria > Pseudomonadati > Pseudomonadota > Alphaproteobacteria > Hyphomicrobiales > Rhizobiaceae > Rhizobium > Rhizobium sp. RAF56. The sequence continues at coordinate 134,333 of NZ_JBFRDU010000010.1, read as the reverse complement.
GATCGGTATCACGGCGCTGCTTTTCATCATGCTCAACGTGATCCCCGGCGATCCCGTCGCGCTGATGATGAAGGAGCACGCAAGCTCCGATGTGATCGACCGCGTCCGCGCCCAGATGCACCTCGATGATCCGCTCCTCACGCGCTACTTCCGCTTCGTCGTCGCCGCGCTGCAAGGGGATCTCGGCGTATCGATCAAACTGAACCGCAGCGTCACGACGCTCATCCTCAACGCCTTCCCGAACACGCTGATGCTCGCCGTTGCCGCCGCGCTCGTGTCCTGGGTGATCGGCATTCCCGCGGGGATCCTGTCGGCGGTGCGGCGCGACTCTCTGCTCGACCATTTCTTCATGGGCTTCTCGCTCATCGGCGTGTCCATGCCGATCTTCTGGTCGGCGCTGCTGATGCAATACATCTTTGCCTTGAAGCTGAAATGGCTGCCGGTTTCAGGTTTCTACGGCTTCAAATACGTGATCCTGCCGGCCATCGTGCTGGGTTGGAGCTCTGCCGGCGTTATTGCCCGATTGACCCGCTCCAGCCTGCTGGAAGTCATGCGCCACGACTATATCCGTACGGCGCGAGCCAAAGGCCTTCGCGAGATCCTCGTCATCCGGCGGCATGCGCTGAAGAACTCGCTCATTCCCGTCGTCACCATCATGGCGATCCAGGTTGCGAGCCTTCTGTCGGGAGCGGTCATCACTGAAGCGATCTTCGGCATTCCCGGCGTCGGCCGCATCTCCGTCAATGCGATCCAGGCGCGCGACATGCCGCTGCTGCAGGGATCGGTTCTCTTTGCGACCGTCCTCGTCATTTTCGGGAACCTGATCGCCGATGTTCTCTACTCGGTCCTCGACCCCCGCATCCGCCACCAGATGAAGGGAGGATCGAAATGACGCAGTTCGCCGAAACGACGGAAGACTTCTCCGACAGCGCCGAAAACGACAGCTTCCTTCGCGATGCCATCAGGATATTCTGTCAAAACCGCATGGCGATGACGGGCCTGATCCTGGTCGGAGCGCTCATCTTCGTTGCGCTCTTCGCGCCGCTCATCAGTCACCACGATCCTTACCGCGTCGCGCTTAACGAGCAGCTGTTGCCGCCGTCCATGACCTATTGGCTCGGCACGGACAATTTCGGCCGCGATCTGCTGACACGGATTCTCTACGGCGCGCGGATTTCGCTCGTCGTCGGCATTGTTCCCAGCTTCATTTCGCTGGCGATCGGCGCCGTCATGGGCATCATCAGCGGCTATTGCGGGGGCAGGACCGACTTCGTGATCATGCGCCTCGCCGATACGATGATCGCTTTTCCGTCGCTGCTTTTGGCGATGGTGGTGATGTATACGCTCGGGGCGAACCTCTTCAACATCTTCATTGCCTTGAGCCTCGTGGGCTGGGCGGGCGTTGCGCGCGTGGTGCGTTCCCAGACGCTTGCGGTCAAGGAGAAGGAGTTCATCGAGGCTGCTCGCGCCAACGGTACGACGAATACCACGATCATGATCCGCCATATCTTCCCCAACGTCGTCCCGACGCTGATCGTTTTGTTTTCGCTCAGCATTCCCGAAGCCATCATGTGGGAGTCGAGCCTCAGCTTCCTCGGCGTCGGCGTTCAGCCGCCTGAAGCCAGCTGGGGGCTCTTGGTGGCAAAGGGCAAGGAATACCTCTTCTCGGCGCCGCTCGTCGCGATCATGCCCGGCGTGGCGATCCTGATTACGGTGCTGGCCTTCAACTTTATCGGCGACGGGCTGCGTGATTCGCTCGATCCCTACATGAAGGATTGAGGGGCGCGGCGATGACAGAGCAAGGCACACTGCTGAGCGTGCGCAACCTGCGCACCGAATTCAAGAGCCAGCGCGGCCCCGTGCGGGTCGTCGACGGCGTGTCGTTCGACGTGGGCCATGGCAAGATCGTCGGCCTGGTCGGCGAATCCGGCTCGGGCAAGAGCATGACGGCGCTATCCCTGATGGGGCTGGTGCCATCGCCGCCGGGCACGATCAGCGCCGACAGCGTCCTCCTCGACGGCACCGACCTGACGCGGCTCACCGCCGACCAGATGCGACGCAAGCGCGGTCGCGACATCTCGATGGTCTTTCAGGAGCCGATGACGGCGCTGAACCCGGTGAAGACCATGATCCAGCAGGTGGGGGAGCCGCTGTCGATCCATACCGATCTGAGCAGGCGCGCCATCCGCGAGAAGGTGCTGCACATGTTCGAGACGGTCGGCATACCTGAGCCGGCTGCACGCCTCAAAGCCTATCCACATGAGTTGTCGGGCGGGCTCAGGCAAAGGGCGATGATCGCCATGGGCCTGATCTGCGAGCCGAAGCTCTTGATCGCCGACGAGCCGACGACGGCGCTCGACGTGACGACGCAAGCGCAGATCCTGCGGCTGATGGTTGCGCTGCGCGACCGGGTCGGCACGGCAATCGTCATGATCACCCACGACCTCGGCATCATCGCCGAGATGTGCGACGAGGTGAACGTGATGTATGCAGGGCAGATCGTCGAGCAGGCGAGCGTTTTCGATCTCTTCGACCGGCCGTCGCATCCCTATACGCGGGGACTTCTTGCCTCTATTCCGAAGGCGACCGAAAAGCGCGGCGGGAACCGGCTGAACAGCATTCCGGGCGTGGTGCCGAACCTGGCCAAGCTTCCCGGGGGCTGTCGTTTCCATCCAAGATGCGGAGATGCGATGCCGATCTGCAAGATCAAGCCGCCGGAGCTCACCGAGCTCGGCAACGGTCACAAGGTTCGCTGTTGGCTGCACGACAAACAGGGAGGAACGCCATGAACGACGTCCTCATCTCCACCGAGGGGCTCAGCAAGCACTACCAGCTCAGCTCGGGTTTCTTCGGCTCGAAGGAGCGTGTCGTTCGTGCGGTGGATGGCATAACCCTCGATATTCATGAAAGAGAGACATTCGCGCTCGTCGGCGAGTCCGGCTGCGGCAAGACCACGCTCGGCCGTGTGATGCTGCGGCTCATCGAGCGGACGGAAGGCTCCGTCCGCTATCGTGGACAGGACCTGCACGCGCTCAGCGACACCGCGATGCGGGCGATGCGCAAGAAGCTGCAGATCATTTTTCAGGATCCGTTCGCCTCCCTCAATCCGCGCATGCGAGTGAAGGACATCCTGGCCGAGCCGCTCCGTGCCCACAGCTTCGGCACCGCGGCCGAGATCGAGGAGCGCTGCAAGGAACTGCTCGACATGGTTGGGCTGCGCCAGCATCTGCTGAACCGCTACCCTCACCAGTTCAGCGGCGGGCAGCGGCAACGCATCGGCATTGCACGGGCGCTCGCCAACAGCCCCGAGTTCGTCGTCTGCGACGAGGCTGTCTCGGCGCTCGACGTTTCGATTCAGGCCCAGGTCCTGAACCTCTTGCGCGACCTTCAGGAGCGGCTGAAGCTGACCTATCTGTTCATCACCCACGATTTGAGCGTTGTCAGGCAGTTCGCCGATCGCGTCGGGGTGATGTTCCTCGGAAGGATGGTCGAGGTCGGGACCACGGAAGAGATCTTCGCCAATCCACGGCATCCCTACACGATGTTCCTGATCTCGGCGGTTCCGCGCGCCGATCCACACCAGAGGAACCGCGAAAGGCCGATACTGGTCGGGGATATTCCGAGCCCGATGAACCTGCCTTCAGGGTGCCGGTTCCACACGCGCTGCCCCTTTGCGCAGGCGATCTGTCGGACGGAGGAGCCGGTCCTGTCCGATCGGGGCGGCCGGGCTGTCGCATGTCATTTTCCCCTGGATCAATGACCGGGGCGTTTTCAGGAAAGGAGAGGGGCTTGGATCTGATCGTTGCTCGAGACGGAGACGGCTGGACGGCCGAGTATGGCAACAAGCGCTGGCGGTGTGCCGTCGGCCGCGGCGGCCTGCGCACGGATAAGGTCGAGGGCGACGGTGCAAGCCCGATCGGGCGTTGGCCGATCCGCCAGGTGTTTTACCGTGCCGACCTGATGGCCGCGCCGGCGCCGCATTTTCCCTGTCATCCGATCGACAGGCTGGATGGCTGGTGCGACGAGCCTTCGCATCCAAGCTACAATCGGCAGGTGCGGCTGCCTTTCGAAGCCAGCCATGAGGAACTCTGGCGGGATGACGACCTCTATGACTGCGTCGTCGTCCTGGGGCATAACGACGATCCGCCGGTTGCCGGCAAGGGCAGTGCTGTCTTCCTGCATATCGCCCGGCCGGACTATTCCCCGACCGCCGGTTGCGCGGCACTTTCGAAGGAAGACCTGCTGGCGTTCCTGGCGCTCGCCCAGCCCGACACGCATTTGGTCTTCAGCGGCGGGCGTTAGGCAACCGGCAACCGGTTCCGTCATCCCGGCCTTGAGCCGGGAACGGATGGTCTGTCAACAATCCGACGCCCGTTCCAGCGGGCGTCATCATTTCTCACGACGCTTGCGCTAGCCGCAGGCGCCACATGACCCCATCAGGACTATCGGACCATGACCACCATCGACAAAGCCGCGCTGGAGCGGGCTCTGGACCTCTTGCCACAGCGATTTAAAGGGCCGGGCGGCGTTGCAGGGGTGGTGAAGGACGGAAGGGTCATCGCCCGCCGCGCCTGGGGCTTTGCCGACATGTATCGGCGGCTGCCAATGACGGCAGCCACCCGGTTGCCGATCTGTTCGATATCCAAACAGTTCACCTGCGCCCTACTTCTCGACCAGTTCGACGATCCGTCGTCCCTGGATTCGAAGGTGAGGGACTTTCTTCCCCATTATCGCGATACCTTGCCGACGGTGGAGCAGCTTTGTCACAACCAATCGGGCCTGCGCGACTACTGGGCGCTGACGGTGCTGCAAGGTGCCGTGCCCGAAGCCGAGTTTCGCCGCGAGGACGCGCTGCCGCTGATCGCCAGGTCCAAGACCGGCCATTTCCAGGCAGGCAGCATCTTTTCGTACAACAACGCCAACTATCGGATTCTCGGCGAGCTGATCGAGCGTGGAACGGGCCGCGCCTTGGCCGATCTTCTGGCCGAGCGAATTTTCGTGCCCGCGGGCATGAAGAACGCGATCCTTGCGCCGGACACCCGCTTTCCGGTCGACGGCGTCGTCGGATACGAAGGCAACGACGAGGTCGGGTTCCTTCCAGCGGAGAACGGTGTCTACTGGTTTGGCGACGCCGGCATCTCGGCTTCGCTCGACGACATGCTGGCGTGGGAAACTTATATCGACGCGACTCGCGACGATCGCCTGGGCCTTTACCACCGCATATCGGCTCCGGTCGCCTATAGCGACGGATCGCCTGCCGGCTACGGCTACGGCTTGCGGCGGGATGATATCGGCGGTGTCAAGGCCACCGGCCATGGCGGGGGCTTGCGCGGCTTCGGTTGCTATCGGCTCCACGCAACGGAGGAGCGCCTTTCGGTTGTGGTCATGTTCAACCACGATAACGGCGCGTTTTCGGCCGCCACGTGCCTTCTCAACGCCGCTCTTGGTCGCGATGCCCGGAGCGAGGCCGTCCGCCCTGACGGCTGGGACGGCGTTTGGTTGGACGACGAACGGGGGCTCGTCGTCCGAACCGTTCAGGACACGTCAGGCGTCAAGCTCTACTACGCCCCTTCGGCGGCGCGGCTCATGGTTTCGGCCGACGGCGTCGCCCGTGGCCAGGCGCTCAGCCTGCGAAAGGAGGGCGGAGCGCTCGTCATGCACCGCGAAAGCGAAAACCTTCGCGTCGTCGCCCGGCCGCTAAGCCCCATAGACTGGGCCGACGGCAACGCCATTGCCGGGCGCTACTGGTCCGAAGAACTCGACGCCTATCTCGAGATCGAGGCCCGCGACGGTGGGGCCTACGCGGTCTTCGAAGGTATGTTCGGCACCGGTCCCATGGAGCGAATGTATCCGCTCGCCGAAGGCATCTGGGTCATCACGACCCGTCGCTCGATGGACGCGGCTCCGCCCGGCGACTGGACCGTTCAGGTGCATCGGGATGGAGCCGCAACAGCAACCGGCTTGACCGTCGGCTGCTGGCTGGCACGGAAAATAACCTATCGACGCGTTGAGTAGCCAGCAACACGATCAGCCACTGGGGTTTGGCGGGCAGTTTCCTGCGGTTCTACATCCGCCATGGTCCTGGTTTTTCAGGAGCATTTCGGCAAGTCGGCAAGAGACGAAAATGTCTTCGGTGCCGCTGCCGCTATTACTTGTCCTTTTTCCCAAGGCTTACAGCGCTTCCGGCCGCCTTCACCTGGGAGCCCACGGGTGCGACGCTGGGCGCGGACTTGTCTTTCTTGGGCTTTCTAACTTCGCGGTTTCCCCGCACCTGACCCTTAGCCATGACGTTTCTCCCTTGTCCGATCGCTTGTGAATTAGAATCGCGACCGGTCCCTATCCCATGGCCCAAACGTCCGGAAAGCAAGTCAAATATTCTTGCACCAACCCTGAGAAGTGCCAGAAGCAGCGTCGCCACCCGCGTGCCGGCGTTTTCGACAATATCGCAGCTACTTGCGGTATTTCTCACAGACGTTCAGCCTGTGAGGATCTCCATATTCCTCGCAGTTATAGCCGCATTCATAGTCGCCACCGCCGTTGAGTTGAATCTCGTTCATCTTTTCCTTTGCAGATTCAATGCAGTACGACACCATCGTAAAGTGCGGTGTTACAATGAATTTTGTGCGGTCGGTTCGGTCCGGGTAGACGATGGCGGACCACCCGCCAGGGCGATCGTCGCAACCGGCCAGTAGGAGAAAAGCCAATAATAGCGGAGTTCTCGCCATTGCTTCTCCGATTCCCCCTTGGAGTGCTAAGCAACTACGCATTCATCGCACTGAACCACATGGAGCAATTAAAAGTCACCGTCAGAACGGGTAGTGCTGGGCCGAATCTTCCACGGTGATCCAGCGCAGGTCGGTGAATTCGGCGATGGCGGCCTTGCCGCCGAAGCGGCCGTAGCCGCTGTTCTTGACGCCGCCGAAGGGGATCTGAGCTTCGTCGTTCACGGTCGGGCCATTGATGTGGCAGATGCCGGTCTCGATGCGCGCGGCAACCGCCATCGCGCGCTGGATGTCGCGGCTGAAGACGGCGGATGACAGGCCGTATTCCGTGTCGTTGGCGACGCGCACGGCCTCGTCTTCGTCGGCCACGCGCACGATCGGCTTGACGGGGCCGAAGGACTCTTCTGAATAAACGCGCATGGCGGGCGTGACATGGTCGAGAACCGTCGCCTCGACGACCGTACCGGTGCGTTTGCCGCCGGCGACGAGTTTTGCGCCCTTGGCCTCGGCGTCCGCGATCAGCGCTTCCATCCTCTTGGCAGCGTCGAGGCTGATCAGCGAACCGAGGACCACGTGTCCGCGTGGATCGCCGGCGGGAAGCTGGCTTGCGCGCGCGGCGAGCTTGCCGACGAATTCGTCGGCAATCGCCTGGTGCACGATGATGCGCTCCGTCGACATGCAGATCTGGCCCTGATGCATGAAGGCGCCGAAGATGGCTGCATTTACCGCACCGTCGATATCGGCATCGTCGAGGATGACGAGCGGTGCCTTGCCGCCGAGTTCGAGCAGGGCGGGCTTCAGGTGCTTGCCGGCGAGTTCCGCGATGATCTTGCCGACCTTGGTCGAGCCGGTGAAATTGACACGGCGCACGGTCGGGTGTGCGATCAGGGTCTCGACGATCTTCGCCGCGTCCTCCGGCGCGTTGGTGATGACGTTGATGACGCCGGCGGGTAGCCCGGCTTCGACCAGCACGGTTGCGATCAGCCGGTGGACGGCGGGGCACATTTCCGAGGCCTTGAGGATGACGGTATTGCCACAGGCGATCGGCATGGCAACCGCCCGCGTGCCGAGGATGACCGGCGCATTCCACGGCGCCATGGAAAGGCAGACGCCCGCCGCCTGGCGGATGCCCATGGAGAGCGTGCCCGGCTTGTCGGAGGGGATGATCTCGCCGGCGATTTGCGTGGTCATCGCGGCGGCCTCGCGCAGGATGTTGGCCGCGAGCATGACGTTGAAGCCCGACCAGGGAGCGGTGGCGCCGGTCTCTTCGATCATCAGCCGGATGAATTCCGGTGCCTTGGAATCCATGATGTCGGCGGCTTTGGAGAGGATTGCGCGGCGCAGGCCGGGGCCTGTCTTCGACCAGGACGGAAAGGCCGCCGACGCGGCCTCGATGGCCGCTGCCACATCGTCGAGGCCGGCGGCCGCAGCGCGGCTTGCGAGCTTTTCGGTGAAGGGGTCGAGCCGGTCAAAGGTGCGGCCGCTGGCAGCGGGTCGATCCGCGCCGTTGATGAGAAGGGAAATGTTCATGTCTGTCTCCTTCGGAAAGATAAGCAAATCAGAAACCGAGAACGTCGGCGTTGATGGAGCGTGCAGGCCGCCGTTGCTCCGGCGCGCGCCGTCCGACCGCAGGAACGGGATGGGTTATTCAGACTGGCCCTGACCACCTGAGGGCGGGCGTTGTCACGGATGAATCCCAAAGCTGCACTTCGCGATCGGTCAACAACGCCAGCGTCACCGACAGGCCTTGCATGTCGAGCGAAGTAACGAAGGTTCCAACCAGCGAGCGCTCGATCGGGACGCCCCGTTCCTCGAAGAGGCGGCGCGCGGCGGCGTAGGCAAGGTACAGTTCGGCTGGGGGCGTGCCGCCGAGGCCGTTGACGAAGAGCAGCGCATTTGTGCCGGGCTGTTTGATGATGTCGCCAAGGATCGTCTCGCTTAGCTGCTTTACGATCGTGTCCGAAGCGGCAAACGGTTCCCGGCGATGGCCAGGCTCGCCATGGATGCCGACACCCATCTCGATCTCGCCGTCGTTGAGCGTGAAAGTCGCGCGGGCGGTGTGAGGCACGGTCACGCCGGTGAGTGCGACGCCCATAGTGCGGATACGGCCGTTCAAGCCATCGGCGAGCCGTTTCAGCTCCGCGATCGACAATCCCTGCTCGGCTGCCGCTCCGATGATCTTCTCGACGACGAGGGTGCCCGCCACTCCACGGCGCCCACGCCCGTCGCCTGACCTTTCGCTTTCGATGTCATCGCTGACGACCACCTTGTCGATCCTGTGCCGGCCGGCCGCCATTTCGATCGCCATGTCGAAGTTCATGAGGTCGCCGTCATAGTTCTTGACGATCAGCAGGCAGCCGGCACCGGTGTCGGCTTCCTCGATAGCTGCGATGATCTCGCCGGGCGTGGGCGAGGTGAAGATATGGCCGATACAGGCCGCATCGAGCATGCCGGGGCCTACGAAGCCGATATGCATGGGCTCATGGCCAGCGCCTCCGCCCGATACCAGCCCAACCTTGCCCGGTGCAAGATGACGCCGGCGAACACATTTCCCGTCGGCGCCGAACGCGACGATATCCTCATGCGCGCGAACGAGGCCTGAAACGCTCTCGGCGACCATCGTCTCCGCCGTATTCATGAACTTCTTCATCGAGCCAGCCCCTCCCAGGCGGCGATACAACCCACAAGACCGAGACCGTTCCTCAATCCGCGCCTTTCGAGATTGCTGCAATCTTCTGAACGAATTCGGTCACCGCCTCTTCCAGAAGACGGTTCTTCCGGTCGTCGCCGAAGTCTGGAACCATCAGTGAGAGCGCGCGTAGCCTTTCGGCAGGGCCGGAATCCGGCAGTTTGCCCGGGTGGGCATTCTGGTAGGCCGCAAGAAAGCGCTCCTGCTCTGACGCGTTGAAGTGGCAGACCCGAAAGATCGTCGCGAGATGCCGGGCGGGCAAGGGGGTCGCATAGGTCGGGCTGGTTATCTGCGTAACGAAGCTGCGGTGTTTCCCGAGCTCCGTTGCAAGCCGCTGGCGCATCCCCGATGGCCGGTTATCTATGATCTGCGCCAAGATGGACTTGTAGGCAATGATGGCGTCCTCGGTTTCTTCGCGCGCCATTCTACTCTCCGGCTGCCTTCGTACCATCGGCGTTGAGGCCGATCAGCGCCGATCTTATCGCGGGAAGTCGCGTTGGCGCCACGGAAAAATGCCGAAGGCCGGCAGCGAGCAATGCCGGCAGGCAGCGCGGGTCGCCCGCCATGTCTCCGCAGATGCTCGTCGGCTTATGTCCGGCAAGTTTCGACGCCTGGCCGATCAGCCGTAGCACTGCTGGGGTGGCGTTGTCGCCATCGGCCTCGAGACCCGATCCATCTCGCGCTGTCGCGGAGAGATAGTGGATGAGATCGTTGGTTCCGAAAGAGAAAAAATCAGAGGTCTCGAAGGTATCCAGCATCAGTGCGGCGGCGGGAACCTCCACCATCATGCCGATCGGCGGCATCAGATGCGGCTGCCTGCGGTGTGCAAGCTGGGCTGCTTCCTCCTCGAATATCCGCCTCATGGCGTCGACCTCGGAAGGAAAGCTTACCATCGGCAGCATGACGTTCAGGCGGCCGCAGGGTGCCGCGCGAAGCAATGCCCGCGCCTGGACCCGTGCAATTTCCGGCCGCGCGAGCAAAAGGCGAATGCCGCGCAGATCGCCCGGGAGCGACGGGGGCATATCGTCAAGGCCGGGGAGGGGCTTGTCGCCGCCGATGTCGAGCATTCGGATCGTGACCGGACGATCGCCCGCCCACTCCAAAACGCGGCGATAGATGCCGAGTTGTTTTTCCTCGTTTGCCGCGTCCGCCGCCGACCTCACCGCAAATTCCGAGCGCATCAAGCCGACGCCCGCGATCGTCGCCGGGTCCAAGGTTTCAAGTTCGGCCGGATCATTGACGTTGATCGACAATCGAATGGGCACCCCATCGGCGGTTCGCTCGACTTCGGGTGCCGGACCGTTCCGACCGCGCGTGAGGACGGGGGCGCTCAGCGGGGCAGGGTGGCTCGATTGCCGGCCATTCCCGACGACGACCGTCCCTGCGTCGCCGTCGACCCGAACATGGTCTCCCTCGGCGACCATGAAGCGACCGGCGCGCACCACCATCGGCACCGACCTTGCCCTCGCCAGCATTGCCACGTGGCCGGCGACGCTGCCGCCAAATAGAGCAATCGCGCCACCCGCAGACCAGTCATGGGCCAAAAAGCGGCTGGGCTCCATGTTGTCACCGACGTAAACCGAACCCCTCGGGAAGTCAGCGGCCGCTTTCCCCGTCAAGGCGGCGAGTACGCGATGCTTGACGTCGAGAATATCGACCGCGCGGGCGCGCATCTCTTCTTCTTCTGCCTGTTCAAGCTCGTTGACGTATCCGTCCAGGGTGCCGACCCAGGCAAAGACGACGTTCTCGCCGGCATCGATGCGCTCCCTGGTCGCTTCCGCCATGGTGGGATCGCGAAGCACTTCGATCTGAAAGTCGATGATGTCCTGGCTATCGGCATCGACGCCCTGTGCCAGGCGATGAAGCTCTTCGACTGCCGTTTCAATTGCCGCTGAGAGCAATGGGTAGCCGGAATCGGCATGCACGGCGGTGGCGGGTGAGGCGGCCGGCTCCTCGGCAACGTAAGCCGTCCCCGCTGCGATACCGGCCGACGCGCTCGTCGCCCTGAGCCTAAGCGGTTCTGCCATGTTTCTTTTCCTCGTCGAAATTGCGTTCGACGAGTTCCTTCAACGCCTGAATGGCTTCGTTGGCGAAGATCCCGTCGGCCCTTATTTTCAGAACCGAGCCCTTGCGGATCCGGGCGCCGATGATCTTGATGATGCTCTTTCCGTTCAGCCACGTGTCACTACCATTGACCGCGACCTCGATCGAACAGGGAAACGACTTCGCAAGCCTCGTAAAGGTGACGGAGGGCCGCGCGTGCAATCCCACACCATGCTTGACCTCGACCTCTGTCTGGCAACTGGCCCGCAATTGTTCGGCCTCCTTTTTTACCCCGCGCAGTCCGCAATCCATCAGGGCGACAATTCCTCGGCCGTGGCGACGACCTTCGCGAGCGATGCGCCTCCCGACGCCTCGGCGGCAGCAATGACCGCGCCTTCCACCAGAGGCGCATTGCAAATCGCGACGAGCTTCGAGCGCGGCGCGCCCAACATCTCGATTGCCATCTCGCTGTTGGTCTCGGCACCGCCGAGGTCGACGAAAACCGCGACACCCGCATCCGACCATGCCGCCTCGATTGCCTTGAGAATACCGCGCGCGTCCGTTCCGAGTTCGCCGTGGACATTGCCCCCCGACCACGAAAGCGGCACGCAGTCGCCGACCATCTGCCGCACCATATCGACGATGCCCCTCGCCACCAGCGGCGAGTGTGAGACAACGACTATTCCCACGTTGGCGGTCTTCGCATTCATGCCGGACGATACTCCTCGAAATAGCTGCAGATTGCCTTCGTCAGCAGGGCGCAACTGGACGCGCCGGGATCGACGTGGCCGATCGAACGGTCGCCGAGATAAGACGCTCGGCCGCGCCTCGCCCGCATGGGGGCCGTCAGGCTGGCGGAAACTTCTGCTCGCCGGGCGATGTCGCCAAGCGTCTGCTGCTCCGACAGAGCGGCCTGAACGGGATAGAGGACGTCCAGCAACGTCTTGTCTCCGGCGTTGGCGCGCCCGCGCCGCGCCACGGCGTCGATCGCTTCCTTCAACACGATGGGAAAGTCTCCCGATCGCCCTGGAATGTTACGCAATCCCGTTCGAAAATCCGCGTCACCCTCGTCTTGCAATCGCTCCAGCCGGCGCAATTCCCGACCGATCTCCATCAGCAGTGTCCCGTAAAGCGGGCCGGCGGCGCCGCCGACGTTCATGACGAGCGTCAGGCCGATCTTTTCCACCGCTTCTGGAAAGGGCAGAGCCGTGAGCGCCTCTCCCTCGGCACTCACCGCATCGCATCCCCGTTTCATGTTCGTCCCGTGATCGCCGTCGCCGATCGCGCGATCCAGCTCGCAAAGATGCTCGCTGTTTGCCGCAATCGTTGCCCGGCAAACCTCAATCAATCCCGCAACAACCACCGGTTCCGCCTGCAAGTCTCGTCCTCCCCGGCTCGCCCTGCATCCTAAGCGATATCCGCCGCGACCCTGAATACGCCGGCGACCGCGACGGCGCCAGGATCCGGGACGCCCAACAGATCTCTCTCGCCGACGTAGGAAGCGCGTCCCGCCCTGGCTTTTTTCATCATCTTCGTCGCTTCCGCGCCATCCTCGGCGGCTTTTGCCGCCTGCGATATACCCGACGATGCCAGCGCATGGAGCGCGGGCGCCAGGGCGTCGACCATCGTCCGGTCGCCGACCGCGGCTCCGCCATAGAACGTCATCCGGTCGAGTCCAGCAAGGAGGGCCGCCGCTACATCAGGCTTTTCCTTGAGCGCTTTGGCTGCAGCCGTGAAGAAAATCGACAGCAGAACGCCGCTCGAGCCTCCCATGCTCGTGCTGAGAATATCTCCCACGGCGGCCATGGTGGCAGCCGGTTCGCTCAAGGGCAACCTGTCCAGCCGAGCAAGAACGCTGCGGGCTCCTGTCGCCATCGTCGATCCGGTGTCGCCGTCGCCAACGCGGGCGTCCAGACGGTTGAGGTCGCCTTCAAGGGAGATCAGACGCTCGCAAACCGCCCTGATCAGCCGGCGGCTGGGGGCATAATCGCTCGCTGCCGCGGTGTTGCCGGTGGCTCTTGCAGCATCGGGCGCGGCGACCACCGAGATTTCGTGGCGCTCGATCGCGGGGACCCAGGCATGCGGATCGACCGTCGCCGTAAGGGCTGCCTCGCGCGAAGGGTCGAGCCTCAGCAGTGACAGCGAAAAGCCGTTCATGTTGAGCGCGGTCATCATCGGCGCGGGCCCGATGATCCACTTGACGGCCCTCGAGATGGAGGAGGAAAGGGCGGCGCTCGCAATCACTCCCATCTCCAGGGGCGGGACTGCCCCGAGATTGTTGATCAGCAGCGCATAGCTCTCGCCGGGCATCAGCTTCTGCTCAAGCCGCTCCGCCATCGTCGCCACCATGTTCGCAACCGGCTGCAACGCGATGCGCTCGGCGCCCGGTTCGCCGTGAATGCCGAGACCGAGTTCCCCTTCCTCCGCGCCGAGGCGATCCTCGTGCGCCTGACCGGGCACGCTGCAGGTCGAAAGGGACATGCCTAGCGACACGATATCGCTTGCGGCTGCCGCGGCGCGGGACGCGACGGTCTTCAGGTCGTCACCGGCTTCGGCGTGATAGCCCGCGATCTTGTGGACGAATAGCGTGCCGGCAACGCCGCGCGGCTGATTGATGGCGGGGATGGCTATGTCGTCGGCGACGATGACCATTTCGACATCGAAGCCCTCGGTTCTGGCCTTCTCGGCGGCGAGGCCGAAATTCAGGCGGTCGCCCGTATAGTTCTTGACGACCAGAAGTGCCCCTTTCGGGCCCGCAACCGCCCTGATCGCGGAAAGCACCGCTTCGACGCTCGGCGAGGCGAAGATCTCGCCCGATACCGCCGCAGTCAGCATGCCACGACCGACGAAGCCGGCATGCGAAGGTTCGTGGCCGGCTCCACCTCCGGAGATGACGGCCACTTTGGACTTGTCCCAATCGGCGCGCATGACGACCTTGATGTCGGGATATGTGTCGAGGCGGGCGAGGCGGCCCTTGCCGCTGGTGAGGAGCAGGCCGTCCAAGGCTTCCGTGACGATGTTTTCCCGGCGGTTGAAGAAGTGCTTCATCGATTTGGTCCTGTCTGTTCCTTCGGGTATGCGATCATCCAAGTCGTTGTCCGCTCGCATCGAAATAGAGGGGATCGCGCAGGGTAAGGCTTATCTTGTCGCCCGGGCTGATCGCCCTGTGCGGATCGGCAAGGGTGACGAGCTTGTGATCGCGAACGCGTATATGCAGGTGGTTCTGGTCGCCGAGATGTTCGATCCAGTCGACTTCGGCGTTGGCGTCCGCGCTGGCGACGATGTCCAGGTGCTCCGTTCGGGCGCCAATGACCGTCGTGCCGGGAGGCGGATTGGCGCCCGGCAGCAAGTCGGCCGGCAGGAAATTGATATGGGGTTGGCCGAGACGCGCCGCGACATGGAGATTGGCCGGGTTGCCGTAGATTTCCCTCGGGGTGCCTACCTGCATAAGCCGACCGCCGGCGACGATGCCGATGCGGTCCGCCATGGTCATGGCTTCCACCTGATCGTGGGTCACATAGAGCCAGCTCGACCCGAGTTCCTTCTGAATGCGCTTGAGCTCGAGCCGCAGCTCGGAGCGCAGTTTGGCGTCGAGGGAGGAAAGCGGCTCGTCCATGAGATAGATCGAAGGCCTCCGCACCAACGCACGGCCGATCGCGACGCGCTGCATCTCGCCGCCGGACAGATGGGTCGAGCGGTTTTCCAGCTTGTGGTCGATCCTGACCATGCGAGCGACCTCGCGCACGCGACGGTCTACCTCGGCGCCCGTTAATTGCCGGACCGGCGCTCTTAGCGGAAAGGCCAGGTTTTCGTAGACGGTCATATGCGGATAGAGCGAATATTGCTGGAAGACGAAGGCCACGTCGCGCGCCGCGGGCGCCTCGCTTGCAACGTCGCGTCCGCCGATCTCGATACTTCCGGCGTCTGGCTTTTCCAGCCCGGCGATCAGCCGAAGCGTCGTCGTCTTGCCGGCACCCGTCGGTCCGAGCAGCACGACGAACTCGCCGTCGCGAATCCTAAGATCCAGGTCGGCGACCGCCTGCGTTTCGCCGAAGCGCTTGCTCAGCCCCTTGAGAACGACGTCAGACATGTCGGGCCTCGGCATTGATCGATGAAGGAACGGCACGCCCGGAGCGGCAATCAAACAGCGTGAGCTTCGAATGATTGAACTCCAGACCGACCGTTTCACCGAGATTGAAGCTGCGGTTCGCAGGAACGCGCGCCTTGACCTTGCCGCTGCTGGTCTCGACCGTTACGACCTGGTCGGTGCCGAGATACTCGCTGCCGTAAACCCTGCCGCGCAGAGGCGACGCATCGCTGAAGCGGATGTGTTCGGGCCGCACGCCGAGCGCGAGCTCCCCAACCGGCATATCCTCGTGAACTTCGGGGACGGCGATGTCCACGCCATCCAGCTGTACGGTCCGCGCGCCGCGCTGAAGACCCGACGTAAAGCGCACGATATTCATCGGCGGCGAACCGATGAAATCGGCGACATAGATGGTGGCGGGCTTGGCGTAGATCTCCTGGGGCGTTCCGAACTGCTCGATGACCCCGTGGTTCATGACGGCGATCTTGTCTGCCATCGCCATGGCTTCGTGCTGATCATGGGTGACATAGACAGTCGTCGCGTGGATGCGGTTGTGCAGCTCGCGCAGTTCGTGAACCATCACTTCCCGGAATTCAGCGTCGAGCGTGCCGAGCGGTTCGTCCATCAGGAAGCATTTCGGGCGCCGGACGATGGAGCGGCCGAGCGCCACGCGCTGACGGTCGCCGCCCGCAAGCCCCGACACGGACCGATCGAGAATATGATCGATCTGCAGAAGCCGCGCCGTTTCCTCCACCCGCTTGCGCGTCTCGGCTCTTGGCACACCCTGCGATACGAGGGGAAAGGCAATGTTCTTGCGCACGCTCATGTGCGGATAGAGCGCAAAGAGCTGGAAGACGAAGGCGATGTCGCGGGCGCTGGCGCGGTTGAACGTGACGTCCTCGCCGTCGAGATAAATCTTGCCGCTCGTTGGCAGTTCCAATCCCGCGATCATGCGCAGGGTCGTCGTCTTGCCGCAGCCGGATGGTCCCAGGAGGGCAAGGAACTCGCCGTCGTGCACGACGAAACTCGAATCCTCGACCGCCACGAAACTACCGAACTGTTTGCGAACGTGCTCGATTCTGATTTCCGCCATGGTTCACTCCGGAAACTTCGAAACGATGATGAACATCGCGGTGCCAACGAGCAGGGTGATCAGCGAGTAGGTATAGAGGACGAGCAGGAACGGCTGGAACAGCATCAGGAAGCCCACGGCGATCACGACAGTCGCAATGTTCTCCATCGGCCCGCGCCGGAGAAAGAATGGCCGCTTCGGCCGGACAGTGGGGGAGATGCCGAAGGGTTCTGTCATTTGCGCACCGCTCCGAAGGTTATGCCGCGCAACAGCTGCTTGCGCAGAAGGATGGTGAAGACGAGGATGGGGATCAGGAAGATCGTGGTGCCAGCGGCAACCGCCGGCCAATCCTGTCCTCCTTCGCCGATGATCGTCGGGATGAAGGGAGGTGCCGTCTGTGCTTCGCCTGATGTCAGGAGCGCTGCGAACGCATATTCGTTCCAGGCGAAGATCAGGCAGAAAATTGCCGTGGCAGCGATGCCCGTCGTCGCCTGCGGCAGCACGACCTTGCGGAACGCCTGCAGCCTTGTGTAGCCGTCAATCATCGCGGCTTCTTCGTATTCGCGCGGGATCTCGTCGATGAAGCCCTTGAGCAGCCAGGCGGCAAGCGACACGTTCACCGCGGTATAAAGCAGGATCATGCCCAAGGCCGTGTCCGACAAGCCCAGCTGGCGGTACATCAGATAGATGGGAATGGCGACCGCGATCGGCGGCATCATGCGTGTCGAGAGAATGAAGAAAAGCAAGTCGTCGGCAAGCGGCACCTTGAAGCGCGAGAAACCGTAGGCGGCAAGCGTACCTAGGAAGACCGCAAGGAACGTCGACCCGAACGCGATCACCAGCGAATTCAGGAAACGCGGCAGGAAGTTGGACGGGCCCGCGATCACCATGTTGCGCCTGCGCGTGACGTCGTCGCAGACGCTCGCGGGCGCGGGCAGGGAGGCGATATATTCCGGCGTTTGCCGCGTCCTCGTCGTGAACAGGTTGCAATAACCCTCGAGCGAGGGAGAGAAGACGAGCTTCGGCGGATAGCTGATCGAATCCGGCGGCGACTTGAAGCCGGTGAGGAAGATCCACAGCAGAGGAACCATCGCGACGAGCGCGTATATGATCACGATCGTGCCCGCGATCCGCTTGCTGGCAAGACTGGGCTCTACGACTGAATGGGCGGTATTGGCGGCGCTCATCTCTGTTTCACCCTGTTGAGAGCCTTGACGTAAATGTTGGCGAGACCGAACACGGCGACGAACAGGATCATCGCGAAGGCGGAAGCCCGGCCGGTCGCCCAGCTCTCGAAGGCCTCGCGCTTGAGCGTGATCGAGGCGACTTCGGTGGTCGAGCCGGGACCGCCTCCGGTCAACAGCATCACCATGTCAAACATCTTGAAGTTCTCGATACCCCGGAAGAGGACGGCAAGCATGATGAAGGGAAGCGCCATTGGCACCGTGATCGACCAGAATTGACGCCATGCCGATGCGCGGTCGACCTCGGCGGCCTCGTAGATGTAGTCCGGGATCGAGCGGAGCCCGGCGAGGCAGATCAGCATCACATAGGGCGTCCACATCCACGTATCGACGATGACGATTGCCCAGGGTGCCAGCGAAACGTCGCCCAGCATCTGGACCTGCGATGTCGGAATGCCGGTCAGGAACGACACCGCATAGGCGAAGAGGCCGATCTGGGGCTCGTAGAGAAAGCGCCAGAAATTGCCCACCACCGCTGGCGAGAGCATCATCGGGATGAGGATTATGGTGGTCCAGATTCCATGACCGCGAAACTTGCGGTCGATCAGGTATGCAAGCCCGAAGCCGATCACCGTCTGCAACAGGATCGTCCAGAAGACGAAGTGCGCCGTCGTCTGCATGGCCTGCCAGATATCGGGATCGTTGAGCACCCGCTGATAGTTTCTCAATCCCACGCCTTCGACGACCGCATTCGGCCGGTTGGCACGGAAGTTCGTGAAAGAGAGATAAATCGCCCACAGAAGCGGGAAGATGTTGATCGCGAGCAGCAGAATGATCGTGGGGGCTATGAACAGCCAGGCAATCGCCCTGTCGGACAGACCCCTGAGGCCTTTGGCGACCGACATGGGCGTCGCCATCGTTACCGCATCGGCTGCCTTGTCGACGATGGAAGAATTGGAAATGGTCAAGGCGTCACCCGGTCTTTGCGCATGTGAAAGCTCGGGCGGCCCGGCGTTTTTGCCTTTCCGGGCCGCTATCCTGGCAATTATGCCACGTGTCCAACCGAACACTAGATCTTGCCATCGTCCTCGAAGACGGTGTTCCAATCCTTCACCAATCCGTCAAGCGCTTCCTTGGCGGTGCCGTTGCCGGCAACCACATAGTTGTGCACGCGCTTCTGCATGGCCTGGAGGAGTGAAGCGTAGCTGGGTTCGGCCCAGAAGTCCTTCACGATTGCCATGGAGTCCAGGAACGCCTGGGCATAGGGCTGGCTGGAGGCGAAATCCGGGGCATTGACCACGGATTTCAGGCAGGAGTAGCCGCCGAGTTTCCACCACTTGGCCTGCACGTCGGGCTGTGCGAACCACTTGATGTATTGAAGGGCGGCATCCTTCTTGTCGGAATAGGACACCACAGAGATACCCTGTCCGCCGAGCTGAGCGAAATGCTCCTTCTCGGCAGGGTTCGTGAAGAAGCCGATACGATCTCCGCCGACCTTTTCGTCCTTGTAGAGGCCGGGCCACGTAAAGGCGAAGTTCATCTGCATGGCAACCTGGCCGGATTTGAACGCATCGGCGCTTTCGACCATGTAGACGTTGGAACTGCCTGGGGGCGTGCAGCAATCATAAAGGGACTTGTAGAACTCGAGACCCTTTATCGCGTCGGGCGAGTTCACGAAACCTTCCATCTCGTAGGGCTTCTTCGGATTGTCGTACTTGAAGCCCCAGTCGTAGAGGACGTTGGTCACGCCCATGGTGATGCCTTCCGAGGCGCGCTCGGTATAGATCGAGGCTCCGTACACCGTCTTGCCGTCGATCTCGCGCTTCTGGAAGAATTCGGCGATCTGCTTGAGCTGGTCGTAGGTCTTGGGCGCGTCGAGATCCCAGCCGTATTTTGCCTTGAACTCCTTCTGCAGTTCCGGCCGAGTGAACCAGTCCTTGCGATAGGTCCAGCCGACAACGTCGCCCATCGCAGGCAACGCCCAGTAGTTCGGCGTGTTCTTCGGCCATTCCGAATAGCCGACGACCGTCGCCGGCACGAAGTCATCCATCTTGATGCCTTCCTTGTCGAAGAAGTCGTTGAGCTTGATGTAGTGACCGTTCTCCGCCGATCCGCCGATCCACTGGCTGTCGCCGATGATCAGGTCGCAGAGCTTGCCATGGGAATTGAGTTCGTTGAGAAAGCGGTCCGCATAGCTCGTCCAAGGCACGAACTCGAATTTCATGTCGATCTTGGACTTGGCGGTGAAATCCTTGGATAGTTCCACAAGGGCGTTGGCGGGGTCCCAGGCGGCCCAGCACAGCGTCAACTGTTCTGCTTTGGCGAAATTGGGCACTGCCGACGACAGAATGAATGCCGAGGCCAACCCGATAAGGGCTTTCACGTTCTTTCGCATAAGTTCCTCCCAGAACCAAAGCCGGCTCCGCGCCGGCGTCGCGACTCCACCCACTTCAGGGAATGTTCCCCGCACTCCTTCACTGCAATGTTTAGTTCAATGTTGAGTAATAGGCAAAATTGTAAACATTGCAAGCAGCATTCGTTGCTGCAGTGCACATGTGGCGCAGGCACTGACGTCGGCATCGAGGAAGAGGCGCGGGCGTTGCTCACATCTCGTGGAGCACGTGAGTGGCCTTGACCGCGGCTGAGGCGCGGTTCTCGACACCGAGCTTCACGTAGATCTGCTCGAGATGCTTGTTCACGGTGCGGGCCGAGAGACCGAGGATCTCTCCGATGTCGCGGTTCGCCTTGCCCTTGGCGATCCACAGCAGCACTTCGGACTCCCGCTGAGTGAGGGCGAAACGCTGACGCAGGATCTCGTCGTCGGCGCGACTGGCGGCCGTCAGGCGAAACAGATATTCGTCCGGCCCGATCACGCCGAGAAAAGCCAGTTGCAAGGCAGCGCGCCCGTTGAGCATGACCGAAAGGGGGGCATCGCGCCCGCCGGCCCTCTCAGTGCCGCTCTCGAACCTGTTCCTTTCCGCAACGAACCCGCTGCATATCCCGACCTACATCGTCTCGCTCTTCGGCAAGTATCTCAGCTACGCGATGCTGGCGCTGGCGCTCGATCTCGTATGGGGCTTCTGCGGCATCCTTTCGCTCGGCCACGGCGCCTTCTTCGCGCTTGGCGGCTACGCCATGGGGATGTATCTGATGCGCCAGATCGGCACGCGCGGGGTCTACGGCAATCCGGTTCTGCCCGATTTCATGGTGTTCCTGAACTGGAAGGAGCTGCCCTGGTTCTGGCACGGCTTCGATCATTTCTGGTTCGCCGCCCTCATGGTTTTCGTAGCACCGGGCCTGCTGGCTTTCGTCTTCGGCTGGTTCGCCTTCCGCTCCCGCGTCAACGGCGTCTATCTCTCGATCATCACCCAGGCGATGACCTATGCGCTGCTGCTCGCCTTCTTCCGCAATGACATGGGTTTCGGCGGCAATAACGGGCTCACCGATTTCAAGGACATTCTCGGCTTCAATATCCAGGGCGATGGCACGCGCGCGGCACTGTTTGCCGCAACCGCGCTGTTCCTGGCGCTGGCGCTCCTGCTTGCCTCGGCGATCGTGCGTTCGAAATACGGCAAGGTGCTGGTCGGGGTGCGCGACGCGGAGAGCCGAACGCGATTTCTCGGCTACCGCGTCGAGCATTTCAAGCTCTTCGCCTTTACTGTTTCGGCGATGATGGCGGGTGTTGCCGGCGCGCTCTACGTGCCGCAGGTGGGCATCATCAATCCCGGCGAATTCGCGCCTGCCAATTCCATCGAGGTGGTGATCTGGACGGCGGTCGGTGGCCGCGCGACGCTCATCGGCCCGATCATCGGCGCGATCCTCGTCAACGGCGGCAAGACGTGGCTTACCGGGCTGTTTCCGGAATTCTGGCTGTTCGCTCTCGGCGGTCTCTTTGTCGCTGTGACGCTCTTCCTGCCGCGCGGCGTGGTCGGCACCATCAGTGCCCGCGGCGACCAGGCGAAGGCCGCACGGCAAGCTTCTGAAGAGCTAGAAGCGGGCGCGACCGACAAAACCATTCAGGCGGCGGAGTAAGGCAATGATCCCGGACGAAAAGCCAGCGAGCGTGCTTTACCTCAACAATGTGTCGGTCTCATTCGACGGGTTCAAGGCGCTGAACGCGCTGTCGATCGTCATCGCGCCGGGAGAGCTCAGGGCCATCATCGGTCCGAACGGTGCCGGCAAGACGACGATGATGGACGTCATTACCGGCAAGACGCGGCCCGACGAGGGCGAGATCTTTTTCGACGGTCACGTCGACCTGACCAAGAGGGACGAGGCGGAGATCGCCCAGCTCGGTATCGGGCGAAAATTCCAGAAGCCGACTGTCTTCGAAAGCCACACTGTCTGGGACAATCTAGAGCTGGCGCTCAACCGCGACCGCCGCGTGTTCCCGACGTTGTTCTACCGCCTGTCGGGCGAGGACCGCGCGCGCATCGAGGAAATTCTCGATACGGTTAGGCTCGGCCACCGCCGCAACGATCTGGCGGCCAATCTCTCGCACGGCCAGAAGCAATGGCTGGAAATCGGCATGCTGTTGGCACAGGGGCCGAAGCTGCTGCTGGTCGACGAGCCGGTGGCGGGCATGACCGACGCGGAGACTTCGGAAACGGCGATCCTCCTGAAGGAGATCGCAAAAACGCGCTCGGTCATGGTGGTTGAGCACGACATGGGTTTCATCCGCGATCTCGACGTCAGGGTGACGTGTCTGGCGGAAGGCTCCGTACTGGCGGAAGGCTCGATCGACTTCGTCAGCAGCGATCCGCAAGTCATCGAGAATTATCTGGGGCGGTAGGATGCTGAAGGTCGAAAACGCAAATCTCCACTACGGCGCCGCCCAGGCGCTGCGCGGCATCAGCATCAAGGCTGAAGCCGCCAAGATCACCTGCGTGCTGGGCCGCAACGGTGTCGGCAAGAGTTCGCTGCTGCGGGCGGTCACCGGCCATCATCCGTTGTCGTCGGGGAGCGTCGTCTTCAACGATGTCAAGCTCGACGGCATGGCACCCTTTGCCCGTGCAAGACAGGGGATCGGCTATGTGCCTCAGGGCCGCGAGATCTTCCCGCTCCTGACCGTGAGGGAGAATCTGGAGACTGGATTTGCAACGCTCGGGAGGCGCGAGCGGGGCATTCCCGCCGAAATCTACACGCTCTTTCCTGTGCTCAAGACGATGCTGTCACGCCGCGGCGGAGACTTGTCCGGGGGACAGCAGCAACAGCTCGCGATCGGCCGGGCTTTGGTGACGCGGCCGAAGATTCTCGTGCTCGACGAGCCGACCGAAGGCATTCAGCCGTCGATCATCAAGGATATCGGGCGGGCTATCCGCTATCTGCGCGATTCGACGGGCATGGCGATCCTTCTCGTGGAGCAGTATCTCGATTTCTGCCGTGAACTGGCTGACTACATCTACATCGTCGACCGCGGGGAAGTCGTCCACGAGGGCGAGGCTGAAACCCTCGACGCACCGGAGGCCAGGCGGCACCTGACAGTGTGAGCGCGTTGTCAACCCTGTGGCGCTCGCTATCTGCTAGCCGACGAGTTTTTGCGCGCGTTCGTTGTTTGGCGGTGCTTTCGGGGCTGGCGGCAGAGCTCGCTGTGCCCTTGGCGTATCATGCGCGGCGGGAGCTTGTTGCAGCCGCTGACGGCAGCATTTGCGCGTGATAGAAACGCCGCATGAAGATTTTGATCGTCGAAGACAACAAGGAGCTTGCCGAATGGCTCGGCAAGGCGCTGCGTCAAGCGCAGTATGCCGTGGATATCGCCGTCGACGGTGAAGACGCGGAGCTCATGCTCAAGGTGGCGACGTATTCCCTTGTCATCCTGGATCTCGCTTTGCCGAAGATTGACGGCATGACGCTGCTAAAGCGGCTGCGTCAGAGCGGAGAAAAGGTTCCTGTCATCATTTTGACCGCCAATGCGAGCCTTGATGGCCGCGTCGCAGGATTGGATGGAGGCGCGGACGACTATCTGGCGAAGCCCTTCGAAATCGCCGAGTTGGAAGCGAGGATCCGTGCAGTCGTGCGAAGGGGGCAGGACCGCGCCGCGCCTGAAATCATCGTCGGCGATCTTACCTTTGCCGGTGCGACACGGCAGTTCTTCGTTGCTGGCGAACCGCTTGCGCTGACGCCGCGAGAACATGCGGTGCTCGAGCATCTGGTGATGAAGGTCGGCACGACGGTCTCGAAGGCGGCACTCTCGGAAAGCATCTTCGGTTTCGACGACGAGGCTGACCCCAGTGCGATTGAAATCTACGTCCATCGGCTGCGAAAGAAACTTGAAGGAAGCTCGGCACAGATCGCAACTTTGCGTGGGCTCGGATATCTACTTCGATATGCGCCCTGACGAGAACACCGGTATTATTGGAAAGCTGTGGTTGGCGATCTGGCGCCTCAGGGATAGCCTGCGGGTGCAGTTGCTGGCTTGGGTGGTCCTCACTCTCATCGGCGCCACCTGCTTCAATCTTTACGACAGCTACCGAACCGCCAATGCGACGGCAGAACTGGTGACCGATCGAACCCTGCTTGCGTCGGCGCGTGTCATCGCCGAAGCCGTGCGTGTCGAGACGGGCGGGACGGTGGCTGTCGACATACCGCCTGCCGCGCTCGAAATGTTCGATACCGGCTACGGCGACCGGGTTTACTATCAGGTGATCACGGCATGGGGGAGCCTTGTCAGCGGCTTTCCCGATTTACCGTCGCCCACCGTCGATCTCGTGGGGCAGGATTTCGATTTTCGCAGCACGGGCGTTCGTGCCTTGACCCTCAATCACCCCGTCGTTGGCCTCCCGAATGACGGGGAGATCTCGGTCACTGTGGCCATTACGCACAACAGCCAATTCGCGCTGCGCCGCCGCCTTTGGTTGGACGACCTCACGAAGCAGCTCGTGCTCGTGCTGTTGGCAGGCCTGGTGACCATCCTTGGCCTCCAAAGGGGGCTCGCGCCTGTGCTGCGGCTGCGTGATGCCGTTCGCGCCCGTGGCCGCGACCGGCTCGATCCCTTGGCTGCCTCGATGGTGCAGACCGAGCTCAGGCCGTTGGTCGCGGCCCTCAACGATCATATGGAAAGGGTCCAGAATCAGATGGCGGCGCAGCGGCGTTTCGTCGCCAACGCCGCGCATCAGCTGCGCACGCCTGTGGCATTGATTTCGACGCAGGCGAGCGTTGCCGCCAGGGAGCATGACGCTGCCCGACGCGACGAGGCGTTAGAGGCGCTGCGCGGCAGCACTCGCCAGATGTCGCGTCTTGCCAGTCAACTCCTCACGCTTTCCCGCGCCGAGCCGGGCAGCCGGCGCCCCCGAAAGGACGTCATCGATCTGGCCGACACAGCGCGTGAAGTTCTGGAGGGGCAGGCCGAGGAAGCGCTGCGACGGGGGATTGACCTCGGATTGGATGCGAACGGTCCCGTGGTTGTCAAAGGCGACGGAACGATGCTCAGGGAAATGCTGGTCAATCTCGTCGATAACGCGATCCGATACACCCGCGAAAACGGCAGCGTCACGGTTTCCGTCGGCAAGGCCGACGACGTGGCCGTGCTCACCGTTGAAGACAGCGGGCCTGGCATCCCTCACGCCGAACGAGAACAGGTTTTCGAGCGGTTCTATCGCGTTCTCGGCACCGAAGGCGAGGGCAGCGGCATCGGCCTTGCGATCGTGCGCGAAGTGGTCGACGGCAGCGGCGGATCGGTGACGCTCGGCGATGCGCCCGGGCAGGGGCTTCTTGTGACGGTGAAGCTGCCGCTTGCCTGAGCCGGATTTGGCACGGAAGACGTTTCCCAGCGATGCTCCAAATGCGAAAAGGCCGGGCGATTTGGCGCCCGGCCTTGCGCTCAGAGGTGCTTGGGAAGACCTACTGAACGTCCATATGCTGTTGCGGACGCCACTTCGCGAGCCGGTTTTCGACAAGGGTCATGATGAATTCCGCGACCAGCGTAACAAGCATGACGAGGAGGATGGCAGCGAACATCCCCGCCGCATCAAAGGTCCCCTTGGCGATGGAGATCAGCTGTCCGATGCCGTACCGCGCGCCGACAAACTCGCCGACGATCGCGCCGATGATCGCGAAGCCAAAGGAGACGTGCAAGCTGGCAAAAATCCAGCTCATCGCCGACGGAATGACGACGGTACGCGTAACCTGCCAATCGGAAGCGCCGAGAATACGCGCGTTTGCGATCATGTTCCGGTCGGCCTCGCGGACGCCCTGGAAGGCGTTCGCGAACACGACGAAGAACACCATGATGAAAGCGAGCGCGACCTTCGACGGCAGGCCAAGGCCCATGATCATGATGAAGATCGGGGCAAGCACGACGCGCGGTATCGAATTGATCGCCTTGATATAGACCGAGAGAATGTCCGCGAGGAAGCGGTTGCGGCCGAGGCTGATGCCAACGAAGACGCCGGCGATCGAACCGGCGAAGAAGCCGATGAGAGCCTCCTCCATGGTGACCCACAGATTGTACCAAAGGGAACCTTCAGTCGTGCCGTTGACCGCCCAGTCGTACAGGCGTTCCACCACGGCACTCGGGCTCGCATAGAAGAACGGGTCGATCCACAGCATGTTAGAGGAAAGCTCCCACATGCCGACGATGCCCACGAGTATGGCGATCTGCCAGAATAGAACCGTCTGCTTGCGGCGCTTGATCGACTTCAGTGCCGCTGCCTCGATTTCGGCATCCGATGTGCCGGTGCGAAAGACCGTGGCTTCGGTCGCGCCCATAGTTACATGTGCCATCTATTGATCCTCCCTCAGGCCGCTTCGCTGGCGCGCTTGTAACTGGTTTCCACTTCCTGGCGGAGGTCGTCCCAGATGGTCTTGCAGTAGTCGATAAACTGCGGCTCGTAGCGTATTTCCGTCACGATGCGCGGTCGGGGCAGGTCGATATTGTAGACCGACTTCACCGTGGCCGGCCCAGCCGTCAGCACGTAGACTTTGTCGGCGAGGGCCACGGCCTCTTCCAGGTCGTGGGTAACGAAAATGACCGACGCCTTTCGCTCCGCCCACAGTTTCAGCAGTTCCTCGTGCATGACGGTGCGTGTCTGCACGTCGAGCGCCGAGAACGGCTCGTCCATCAGCAGGATTTCCGGCTCGTTGATGAACGTCTGCGCCAGTGAGACGCGCTTGCGCATGCCGCCCGACAGTTGGTGGGGATAGTGATGGATGAACTTGGTCAGGCCGACGCGGGCAAGCCAGTCCATGGCTGCCGTCTCGGCTACATCGCGTGGCTTGCCGCGAAAGAGCGGGCCGGCCATGACGTTGTCGAGCACATTCTTCCACGGGAAAAGCGCGTCCGTCTGGAAGACGAAGCCGACGCGCGGATCGATGCCGCTGACTGGGCCGCCCATCAGGCGCACTTCGCCTGCGCTCGGCCGTGCAAGGCCGGTCACCAGGTTGAGTGTCGTCGACTTGCCGCAGCCGGTCGGGCCGACGACGGCAACGAACTCGCCGCGTTCGACGGTCATGTTGAAGTCTCGGATTGCCGTCAGTGATTTGCCTGTCGGCGAAACGAAGCGGCGGCTCACGTTTATGAGTTCGACGGCGGGAATTTGGGTTGACTGCTGTGCCATGAGATTGTCCTCGGGCTCTTTGTCGGGCGCGCAAAGGCGCCGCAGCGCATTTATACTGTAATTCAATGTGCTACAGCGCATCCCTCGCGTTATGGATAAACGCGCGGCGCTGTAATGAGCGGACCGCCCCGGCTTGAACCGGAGCGGCGGCGCAACGCCCTTTACTTGACGTTCTTCACGAACTCCGTCGTGTACGTCTTCGAGAGGTCGATCTGCTTGCCCTTGACGTTCTTGGAGAACTCAGAGAGCACGGCGAGAACGGTCTTCGGACCGTCTTCCGGCATCACGCCATCCGGCGTGAACATACCCTTGCCGGCATCGAGGGCCTTGACGTAACCCTCCTTGTCGCCGACGTAGAAGTCCTTGGGCATCTTCTCGGCGATCTCAGCCGCGGAATGCGTGTTGATGAACCTAAGCGTCTTTACGAAGGCGTTCGCGAGCTTTTGAGCCTCTTCCTTATGGGCGTCGACCCAGGCGGTCTCCATGTAGAGCGATGCTGCCGGATAGGTGCCGCCCAGTGCCTTGCGGGTCGATTTGACCGTGCGCATATCGACGAGCACCGATGCCTCGCCGGTCTTGACCATGCGCGAGATGGTTGGCTCGGTTGTCATGCCGGCAGCGATTTGGTCCTGCTGCATGGCGGCGATAAAGGTGCCGCCAGCGCCCACGGGAACGGTGACCACGTCACCCGGCTTCAGCCCGGCCTTCGACGCCATGTAAAGCGTCAGGAAGTTGGTCGACGAACCGAGGCCGGTCACGCCGAGCGTCTTACCCTTGAAGTCGGCCGGCGACTTGATCTCGGGATGTTTGGCCGAGACCAATTCGACCTCGCCCGGCGCCTGGCTGAACTGGACGATGGATTCGACGAACTTGCCTTTTGCCTGGAGATCCACGGCGTGATCGTAAAAGCCGACGACGCCCTGCACCGCCCCGGCCAGCAACTGGTTTTCCGCGTCGACGCCCGCCGCCTCGTTCAGGAGTTCGACATCGAGGCCTTCATCCTTGAAATAGCCGAGCGCCTCGGTGAGCTTTGCGGGCAGGTAGATCTGCTTTTCGTAGCCACCGACTATGATTGTGATTTTATCGGCAGCGTTTGCGGCCGACGCGCCAAGCGATGCTGCGACGATGATCGCGGACGTGGTAATTCCATTGAACCAACGGCTTTTTGAACGCATAAAAGTCTCCTCCGGTAATATGTTGCGAGCATCGCCTTTCCTCACGACTCTGTGCTTCCTCCACGATGCATTTCCTGCCTAGCGCGCCGAAGCTTTCAACTAGCTTTCAGCAGTTGTGTCGATTGCCCATCGGCATCCAAGTCATCTTCGGCCGTTTGAGCGGCCGTTCAGGTTGCTGTCAGGCAACGCCTCGATAACCCCATTTTCGGCCAACCCGCCAGCGGATCGAGATGGGGCATGACATTTCACGCGATTGCGCGGCAAAGAGCTTTTGCAGGTACGTTTCTGACGCTTGGAGCGGCTTGGCTGTTCTTGCTGTCGATGTTTCACGCGTTGCCGTCGATCGATATCGCCGTCTCGGAATTTTTCTTCAGCGGACCGGCATGTGAGACGTCGCTCGCTCCAGTACCGTGCGGACACTTCTCGCTCAGCACCGACGGGCAGATCAAGGCGCTGCGCTGGGGCCTCTACGCGCTTCCGTATATGGGCGCAGCAATCGTCGTGTCGGCGCTTGTTCTTGGGGCCGTTTCAAGGCGCTGGCGCGAGCGTTTGCCAATCCGCCGTCTCTGGCTGTCGCTTATAAGCCTTGGTATCGGCACTGGCCTGATCACTAACGTCCTTCTGAAAGGCCATTGGGGCAGGCCGCGGCCGATCCAGACGGATCTCTTTGGCGGGACGATGGCGTTCATGCCGGCGGGATCCTTCGCTGGAGCTTGTGAACGCAATTGCTCCTTCATCTCGGGCGAAGCATCTGGCGCGGGATGGCTGATCTGCCTTCTCATCCTTCTGCCGCCGCGCTACCGCGCGTGGATCGCCCCGCCGGTGATCGTCGCATCCGTCGCCACGGCATTCCTTCGTGTGGCGGTAGGGGCGCATTTTACGTCAGACGTGATCCTCGGATGGCTTCTTTCGATCCTCGTCTTTATCGGGCTGCTTGCTCTCGAGCAGAGCGTTGCCGACGACTGAGTTCGCAGCAGTTCCAAGCTGCGATTGCCCCTTGTCCATGAAATCTGTTGATCCGGTCAACGTCGGCACTTACCGATAGTGTCGACATAAGGATTCTTTGCATGGCTCTTTCCGATACTGGTCCAGTTCCCGAACGCAAGCGCGGCTCCGGCGTGAAGATGGTCTATGAACTCTTGCGTGACGAGATCCTCGATCTGGTGCTGCCGCCGGGCAGTCCGATCGACGAGGTACAGCTGGCCGAGCGGTTCAAGATGTCGCGCACGCCCATTCGCGAGGCGCTCGTCCGGTTGGCCGGCGAGGGGTTGATCGATACGTTGCCCAACCGCTCGACGATGGTGTCGAACATCGATTTCCTCAACATGCACACCTTCTTCGATGCGCTTGTGCTGATGTACCGC
The DNA here is from genome assembly GCF_052113965.1 of Rhizobium sp. RAF56. NCBI lineage: Bacteria > Pseudomonadati > Pseudomonadota > Alphaproteobacteria > Hyphomicrobiales > Rhizobiaceae > Rhizobium > Rhizobium sp. RAF56. The sequence goes on along the minus strand of NZ_JBFRDU010000010.1, from coordinate 104,443 downwards.
GTCACGACGCGGCTTGCCGCTCAATACCACCGGCCGGAGGATCTGGCGGCCATTCGCACCCATCAGGCGCGGTTCACGGCGGCGGCGGATGCGCAAGACGCTCTTGCGATGATCGCCACCAACGCAGCCCTGCATTCGGCGATCGCGGATGCCGGCCGTAATCCGTATTTCATCAGTCTCTTCAATCGCCTCCTCGATGAGGGAAGGCGTATTTTGAGACTTTACTACCAATCCTATGGTGACCGGTTGCCGCAACAGTTCGTCGACGAGCATGAGGATATGATCGCCGCGATCGCCGCCCGCGACACCGACGCTGCGGATCGGCTGGCAAAGGCGCATGCCGAACAGATCGTCGATCAGATCAAGACGCYTTTTTCCCGCAATGGGCCGCTGGACATCGCCCTGTGATGTTCTGTCGATTTCTTGTCGACAAATAAAATACAAAGCGCTATTGTCGTTTCAAGGACGCAGTTTCTGCGTTTGCGCGATTGTTTCGGGAATGGCCCGTGATTGGTGCCAAGAGGAGATTTACGATGAAAGCCAAGATTTTCTCCGGTGTCATACCGGCCCTGATGACCCCTTGCAGGCAAGACCGCAGCCCCGATTTCGAAGCGCTCGTGCGCAAGGGCAAGCAGCTCATCGCTGAAGGGATGTCGGCGGTCGTCTATTGCGGCTCCATGGGCGACTGGCCGTTGCTCACCGATGCCCAGCGCATGGAAGGTGTCGAACGCCTCGTCAAGGCCGGCGTGCCGGTTATCGTGGGCACGGGCGCCGTCAACACGGCTTCGGCTGTTGCTCACGCAGCCCATGCGCAAAAGGTCGGCGCGCAGGGGCTGATGGTGATCCCGCGCGTCCTGTCGCGCGGTCCTTCGCTGGTCGCGCAAAAAGCGCACTTCAAGGCGATCCTTTCCGCCGCGCCCGACCTTCCCGCCGTCATCTACAACAGCCCTTATTACGGCTTTGCGACGCGCGCGGACCTTTTCTTCGCGCTACGCGCCGAGCATCGGAACCTGGTTGGATTCAAGGAATTCGGCGGACCGGCCGACCTGCGCTACGCCGCCGAGTTCATCACCAGCCAGGACGATGGCGTTTCGCTAATGATTGGCGTCGATACCGCCGTCTTCCACGGCTTCGTCAACTGCGGCGCGACCGGCGCGATCACCGGCATCGGCAACGTCCTGCCGAAGGAAGTCATCCACCTCTGCAACCTTGCGCAAGCGGCAGCCACCGGCGACGCCGATGCGCGCCAACGGGCGCTGGAACTGGAACAGGCATTGGCGGTTCTCTCCTCCTTCGACGAGGGCCCGGACCTGGTCCTCTATTTCAAGCACATGATGGTGCTGAAGGGCGACGAGGAATATACCCATCACTTCAACGAGACCGACGCATTGACGGCAAGCCAGCGCGGCTATGTCGAAGCGCAGTTCAAGCTTTTCAACGCCTGGTACGGCGAATGGAGCAAGCTGCCGGGTGCCGTTGCGAAGTACAGGGCCTGAAGGCCAGCCGGGATGCGTGCGCTCAAGTCTTGAGCGCGAAAGATCTTTGACGGCGCGGACGCGCCGTCACTGGATTCCGGCTCTTCGGTCGGAATGATGTTTCACATAGACCCATGCGCAGATCTGCCGCGAGCTGGCGACCCGCTCAGCGCCAGCCGAGAGCGGGTGCTACGTGCTTGAGGATCGCCTCGATGACATGGGCGTTGTAGTCGACGCCGAGCTGGTTCGGCACGGTCAGGAGCAGGGTGTCGGCCTCAGCGACGGCCTCGTCCTCGGTGAGCTGCTTGATCAGCGCATCCGGCTCTGCGGCGTAAGAGCGTCCGAAGATGGCGCGGGTGTTTTCATCGATATAGCCGATCGTATCCTGTTCCTTGCCGCCGCCGCCGAAATAGGCGCGGTCGCGATCGTCGACGAGGGCAAACATGCTGCGGCTGACCGAGACGCGCGGCGTGCGCGTATGGCCGGCTTCCTTCCAGGCCTCGCGGTAGGCGCGGATCTGGTTCGCCTGCTGGACATGGAAGGGCTCGCCCGTTTCGTCATCCTTCAGCGTCGAGCTTTGCAGGTTCATGCCGAGCTTGGCCGCCCAGACGGCCGTGGCGTTCGAGCCGGCGCCCCACCAGATGCGGTCGCGCAAGCCTTCCGAATGCGGCTCAAGGCGCAAAAGACCGGGCGGGTTCGGAAACATGGGGCGGGGATTGGGCTTGGCAAAGCCATCGCCTTTCAGCGCTTCGAGAAGCACCTCGGCATGGTTGCGGCCCATGTCGGCGTCCGTTGCGCCTTCCTGCGGCTGGTAGCCGAAGTATTTCCAGCCATCGATCACCTGCTCGGGCGAACCGCGGCTGATGCCGAGCTGCAGACGGCCGCCGGAGATCAGGTCGGCGGCGCCGGCGTCTTCCGCCATGTAGAGCGGGTTCTCGTAGCGCATGTCGATGACGGCGGTGCCGATTTCAATGCTTTTCGTCTTCGCGCCGACCGCCGCCAGCAGCGGGAAAGGCGAGGCGAGTTGCCGAGCGAAATGATGGACGCGGAAATAGGCGCCATCGGCACCAAGTTCTTCCGCCGCGACCGCGAGATCGATCGATTGCAGAAGAGCGTCGCCCGCCGAGCGGGTGCCCGACTGCGGGGAGGGCGTCCAATGGCCGAAGGAAAGGAATCCGATTTTTTTCATGGTGCTACCGCCTGAAGCTTTGCTGGTGCCGTTTCGTTCTAGATGGCACAAGATGGGGTGAGGCGACAGCCGTTCAAAGCCTGAACGCTCTGTTCAGAGAATGGAGTGGGTTTCCTTCGTACTTCATGCCGCCGCATCGGGGGCGGGAAAACTGACAGGGCGACAAGAGCCGCGGATCGTCAGCCTCCCCTGCAGGACGAGCTTCTGCGGCGCCTCCGGGCTCAAACCCTCGAGGCGATTGAGAAGAAGCTGCGCCGCCTGCTCACCGATTGCTTCCACGGGCTGCGCAATCGTCGTGAGATGCGGCTCGAACACATCCGCCCAAGGGAAGTCGTCGAAGCTTGCAACGGAGACGTCGCCGGGGCAACTCAGCCCGAGATCCCGGATCGCCTTCATGACGCCGATGACCATGAGGTTGTTGGCGGAAAAGATCGCGGTCGGCCGTCCGGTATTGGAGAGCAGCTGCATCGCGACCTTGTAGGCATCCTTCTCGCGGAAATTGCCGATGCGCACCAGGCCGTCGTCATAGGACAGTCCGGCGGCCTCAAGCGCGGAACGATAGCCGGACAAGCGGTCTCGCCCGGTCGAGGTTTCGAGAGAGCCGGAGATATAGCCGATCCGGCGATGACCGAGGCCGAGCAGGTACGCGGTCGCGTCGTGCACCGCCCGCCGGTTGTCGAGGACGACGGCGTCGGTGTCCATTCCCTCGCAAAGACGGTCGATGAGGACGGTCGGCAGCCTGGCTGCCGCAAGAATGCGCTTCAGGTGCGCGTCGTCGCCCGCAGGGGCAATGATCAGCCCATCGACCATCCGGTCGATCAAAAGCTCGATCTGCTCGTCCTGCATGCCGACGTCCTCGTCGTTGCAGCAGAGCATGACGGCGTATCCGGCGCGGTGCAGCACATCCTGGATTACCGAAACGACGTCGGTAAAGAAGGGATTGGTGATGTCGGCCACCATAAGCCCTATCGTTCTGGTCGTCCCCATCTTCAGGCTTCGGGCGATGGCGTTGCGCTTGTAGCCGATGCGCTGGATCGCATCCTCGATGCGCATGCGCAACTCCGGACTGACCGGAGACGATCTGTTGATCATCGCGGAGACGGTCGCCACGGAAACCTCGGCGGACCGGGCAACGTCCCGCATGGTGGGAGCAGATGATTTGCGGTTTCGGCGCTCTGTCATCGAATTCAAATCGTTTCGCCGTTGGTATCAATCAAACATATTCGACTGAGAAAAATTGCGCAATATCACCCCATTTTCTGCGTTCCCGCGCGCTTGACACCTGCTAAACGTTTCGACTACGTTTTAGGGAATTGGAAAATACAGTCGTCGGATATTGACGGTAGGGAGGCCGTCCATGTCATGCGCGATGACGTTCCTGTGCCCCCCGGAAACAATGGGACCAATGCGGCCCCCGTGCTCGCTGTCGAAGGCGTGACGAAGTCGTTTGGGGGCATCGCCGCCCTCAAGGACGTTCACTTCGATCTATTTGCCGGCGAGATCCATTCGCTGATGGGCGAAAACGGAGCCGGCAAGTCGACGCTCATGAAGATCCTGGCCGGAGTCTATCCGGACTACGATGGCATCGTCCGGGTCGATGGCGATGACGTGCGCTTTGCCAGCGTTCGCGATGCGGAGGCGGCCGGTATCGCCATCATTCATCAGGAATTGAATCTCGTCCCGGAACTCACCGTCGCCGACAATATCTTCCTCGGCCGCGAGCGCCTGGTTGCCGGGCTCTGGGTCAATCGCCGGGCGAGCCTGGATGCCGCGCAAAGATTGCTGGGCCGCCTCGGAATAGCGCTCGATCCTCAGATTCGCGTCGGAACTTTGAGAGTAGGGGAGCAACAGCTCGTCGAGATCGCCAAGGCTCTCTCGTTGAATGCCCGCATTCTCATCATGGACGAGCCGACATCCGCGCTCTCGCCGGCGGAGTGCCGGCGGCTTTTCGCCATCATGCGGCAACTCGCGGCGAACGGCGTCGGAATCATCTACATATCGCACCGGATCGACGAGGTTATGCAGCTCAGCGATCGTGTCACCGTCTTCCGCGACGGCCGGCATATCTGGACCCGGCCCATCGCGGGCCTCGAAGAGAGGGCGGTGATCGCGGCGATGGTCGGCCGCACGCCGCTCGACGCAATGCGCACGCCGACCGTCTCAGAGCGACCGGTCGTGCTGGCGGTCCGAAATCTTTCGCTGTCAACGGCCACGCGCGGAGGCTGGAACGAGGTTCTGCGCGGTGTCAGCTTCTCCGTGCACGCAGGCGAGGTTCTCGGCATTGGAGGGCTGCTTGGCGCGGGGCGCACGGAAATCCTTGAGACCATATTCGGTTCGAGCGTTGGACGTGCCTCGGGAGAGATCCGGTTGGATGGCAACCCGGTCGAGATCCGCTCGCCACGCGACGCGCGGCGGCTCGGCATTGCGCTTGTGACGGAGGATCGCAAGACGCAGGGTCTGCATATGTACGACACGGTGACCGACAATGTCGCACTGCCGCTCGTCGGGCGGTTTGCACGCTTCGGCTTGCGCCGCATGGGCCTTGAAGCGGCTTTGGCGCGGCACGCGGTTAAGACGCTCGGCGTCCGTTGCAACGGTATCGACCAGCCTGTCGGGACGCTCTCCGGCGGAAACCAGCAGAAGGTCGTGATGGGCAAGTGGCTCGCGACGAGGCCGCGCGTCCTGCTGCTCGACGAGCCGACGCGGGGCATCGATGTGGGCGCGAAACGCGAAATCTACGACCTCATTTTCCGGCTGGCCGATGAAGGACTTGCGATCGTCGTCGTCAGTTCCGAATTGCCGGAACTGCTTCTTCTGGCCGACCGCGTGCTGGTGATGGCGGAAGGACGGCACACCGGCACGCTCTCGCGTGCGGAGGCGAGCGAGGAGCATATCATGCAGCTCGCAGCACCTCGCGGCTTCCATGGAACTGTCAATGCGCATGAAAGGCCGGCTGCATGGCCCTTGTGAGAATACTTTCCCGCACGAAGCTCTACTGGGGGCTCATCGCGATCTTTCTGATCGGGGTGTTGTCGTCACCGGTGACATCGTCGGGAAGGAACATTTTTCTCTCCTCGGGCAACCTGCTTGACGTGCTCCGACAGGTCTCGACGACGGGTTTGATCGCCACAGGCATGACGGCGGTCATCATCACGGGCGGCATCGATCTTTCGGTCGGTTCCCTGATGGCGATCTGCAGCGTCGTCTGCGCGATGTTGCTGACAGTGCCGGGCGTAACGCCGGCGGTCTATCTCAGCCTTCCCGCGGTTGGCCTCGTAGCACTGGTCGTCGGCGTGTCGCTCGTGCGTTTCGTGTTCCTGAACATGGCGAAGGCGCGTGCGGGCGACGAAAACGTGCGCGACATCCGTCTCGGGCCGATGCGTGGCGCGGTTCTCCCGACGGCCGCCGCCGTCCTCATCTGTGCGCTCGCGGTCGGCTACCTGATCCCGCAGGTGGAGACGAAATTCGGCGTGCTTGGCGTGCTTCTCGCCGCGCCTGCCGTCGGACTGATATTCGGCGCGATCAACGGCATCGTCATCGTGCTCGGCCGGCTGCAGCCCTTCATCGTCACGCTGGCGATGATGGTGACGGCGCTCGGCATTGCCCGGCTGGTCGCCGGCCAGAACAATGCGGTGCTGCCGGTCTATACAGGTTCCAACGCGACGGCCGAGTTCGATATTCTCCGTCAGCTGGTGTTCGGTGTCGTGCCGATGCCCGGCATCTTCTTCATCGTGGCAATGATCCTCTACGGTGTCGTTCTGCGGTTCACGCCGTTCGGTCGCTACGTCTACGCCATCGGCGGCAACGAAGAAGCAGCAAGGCTGTCGGGCATCAACGCGGACCGGGTGAAGATCGTCACCTATGCGGTTTCTGGCCTGCTTGCCGGCATCGCGGCTGTTCTCTACGTGGCGCAGTATCGGCAGGGAAAGCCGGACGCAGGGGCGGGACTGGAGCTCGATGCGATCGCCGCGGTGGTGATCGGCGGCACGAGCCTGATGGGCGGGCGCGGCAGCCTTGCCGGCACCTTCTGCGGGGTGCTGATCTTTGGGCTGCTATCCAACATTTTGCAGCTTCACAACATCAATTCCAATCTTCAACTGGTTCTGAAGGGCGTGATCATCATCGGCACCGTGCTTGTGCAGGAGCGCAGCACGGGGGATTTGCTCGCCAGGCTGCGGCTTGGAGGCCGCCGTCCGGTTTCGAAAGGTTCGGCCGCGGAGGAGCGGTCGCGAGAGGCGTTGCCTCTAACAATGGGAGGAAAGAAGGAATGAAACGTCGTGAGCTCATGAAATTGGCGGCCACTGTTGCCGTCTTCGCCGCTACCACCGCACTTATGCCCGCCAAGGACGCTGCCGCCCAAGACAAGAAAATGCGCATCGGCTTCAGCCAGGCGACCACCATCGAACCCTGGCGCGCCCAGTTCAACAAAGACATCATCGCCGAAGCCGCTAAACACCCGGACGTCGAGCTGATCATCACCGACGGCGAGGACAAGACCGAAAAGCAGGTGGCTGACGTCGAGAACCTGATCCGTCAGGAGGTCGATGCATTGCTGATATCGCCGAAGGAATCGGCCGGCCTCACCGGCGTTGTCGTGCAGGCGATCGACGCCAAAATCCCGGTCTTCGTGCTCGACCGCAACGTCGAAACCGACAAATACACGCAGTTCGTCGGCGGCGATAACAAGCTGATCGGCAGGGCAGCCGGCGAATACGCCGTCGAACTTCTTGGCGGCAAGGGTAAGGCAACCGGCAACGTCGTCGAGATCTGGGGCGGCATGGGCACCCAACCTGCCCACGATCGCCATGACGGCTTCCACGAATTCACCGACAAGGAGGCAGGCATCAAGAATCTCCTCGACCAGCAGTCGGGCGACTGGAAGCAGGATCAGGCCTACAACATCATGGCAACAGCCCTTCGCAACAACGAAAAGATCGACCTCGTCTACGGACACAACGACCCGATGGCATACGGCGCCTATCTCGCGGCCAAGGACGCCGGCCGCGAGAAGGAAATAAAGTTCATCGGCATCGATGCCTTGCCGGCCGAGGGTGTGACCTGGGTGAACAACGGCGAACTGACGGCCACATTCCTCTATGCGACGCCGGGTGCCGAGGGATTGCGGCAGGCCGTCAAATTCCTGAAGGGCGAGAAAGTCGAAAAGTCCATCACACTCGACACCAAGATGGTGACCAAGGACAACGCCGCGCAGATCATGAAGGACAACGGCCTCTAAGGCGTGCTTCGCTTGCAAAGGCAAGCTGTTGGTTCGAAATCATGAAGTTTTGAACGAGCGTCCCAGGGTAACTTGGGGCGCTCTATTTTTGCTCGGGCGCGCCAGTCTGCAATTGACCATCGACCCGAACGCGATCCACCTTTACGCGTCCGATACCGGGCGAAGCCTCGCGGCACCGGTCGCACCGGCACCGAAGCGGCAAACGCACAGGGTATGACGGAGCTGCTGGACCTACGCGCTAGCGCGAAAACCGCACGAAAGCGAAGGTCTTGGAATCCGGCGCCCAGCAGGGGACGTTGATGGTGCCCTGGCCGCCGACGAGGCTAAGCAGGATTTCCGGGTGTCCGCCTTCCGCCGGCAGCAATCGAAGCTCGACATCCTGATCGCGGGGATGGCTTTTAACGCCGGGTTCATAGGCGACGTAGAGAATGTGCTTGCCGTCGGGCGAGGGGTGGGGGAACCAATTCACCCGCTCGTCCGCGGTCATCTTTTCGGCGCCGCTCCCGTCCGGGCGGATGCGCCACAGCGCCACCTCACCCTCCTTTTCGCCGTTGAACCATATCCATTTGCCGTCCGGCGTGTAGTCCGGCCCGTCGCAATGGTCGAAGCCCCTCGTGACCTGGAATTCCTCGCCACCTTCGAGGGCGCAGGTGTAGATCTGAAACGTGCCGTCGCGTTTGGCGACATAGGCAAGCGTCGCGCCATCGGGCGACCAGCCGTGCCAGTAGGAGGGCACGTTTTCCGTGACGCGCCGCGGGAGACCGCCGCCGACCGGCAATGTGTAGACGGCGCTCATCCCGTCTTTCGTCGAATCGCTGATCGCGAGCAGGCTGCCGTCCGGTGAGATGCCGTGGTCGTTGTTAAGTCGGTTGGCAAAGCCGCTATCGATCTCGATCATTTCAGGGTGAGCCAGATCGATGCGGAAGAGCCGCCCGTTGCTATTGACGATCAAAGCCTTGCCGTCGCGGGTCCAGTTCGGCGCTTCGACAAGCTCGTTGCTCTGAAGAATCGCCGTAGCTGTCCGCGTCTCCAGGTCGTAAATCGCCACTTCGCTTCGCATGCTGCCCCGTCCTCAACTGTTATATTGCTTTGAGCAGATATAGCACGCAGATGGCGCCGGCACAGCCAAACAACGGCGTGTCTGCCTGATGTGTGCGCGGCATAGCGGGAGAATTATGTCGCTAGGGCACGGTCTGGCGAAAACGAGGTTTCCGCAGCGGCGTCGGCGGTGTAGTCCTTACCTCATCGCGCCGAATCCTTCGCCTGCTCAATCGTTCTTGCCCGGAGTGCACCCATGGCCCATTCCCTCAATGCCCCCGCTGTCCAGAAGGGCGCGGCCGGCCCGAACCAACCGGCGCTCGAGAGCGAGGAAATCTGGCAGGCGCGCGTCGATCTCGCCGCGTGCTTCCGCATGGCAGCGCGCCACGGCCTCGAAGAGGGTATCTGCAACCATTTCTCCGCGATGGTTCCCGGCTATGACGACCTGTTCATCGTCAATCCCTACGGCTATGCCTTCCGCGAGTTGACGGCCTCCAAACTGCTGATCTGCGATTTTTTCGGCAACGTCGTTTCCGGGGACGGCCAGCCGGAGGCGACCGCCTTCTATATTCACGCTCGCATCCACAAGAACGTTCCCCGTGCCAGGGCGGCATTTCACACCCACATGCCCTATGCGACCGCCCTATCGATGACCGAGGGCGATCCGCTCATCTTTGCCGGGCAGACGGCTTTGAAATTCTATGGCCGCACAGCCTTTGACAGGAACTACAACGGCCTGGCGCTCGACGAACGCGAAGGCGACCGCATCGCAGCCGCGATCGGCGACGCGGACATCGTTTTCATGAAGCATCACGGCGTGATGGTGCTTGCCCCGAATATCGCCGAGGCCTGGGACGACCTCTACTATCTGGAGCGCGCCTGCCAGGTCCAGACGCTGGCGCTCTCGACCGGGCGCCAGGTCCTTCCCGTCGATCCCCCGATTGCCGAAGCGGCGTACCGGCAGATGCGTGAAGGCGATCCGGAATCCGCCCGCCTTCACCTCGAAGCAATCAAGCGCACGCTTGCGGTCGAAGAGCCGCGATTTGCCGAATAAAGCGTTGTCACGCAATTCCGGACGGGAAACCGCGCCCCGGTTTTCATCAGATGGCGCCAACCTCATTGCGCCGCTACGTCGATCGAGCCGCGCATGTTGGGGTGGAAGCGGCAAAAGAAAAAGCCGTTGATTGTGTAGCTGCATGATCATGCGAAAGTCGGCAGGATCTCGCTCGGCGGCATGCTCGACAAGCGCGACGTCACTGAGTTCCGCCGGCAGTATTGCCGGCCTCTGAAATCGTCTGGCGCACCTCTGTTTTAACCATTGGACGCCGGCGCGGGAGTTTCGTTCCCGTGGTTCGACAAAAAGCGCTATTGCGCGGGCCGTTTCGTCTCCGGACGCGCGCCGCCTGACACCCTTTCGGCAAGGCGTTGGATCACGACATAAAGGCCCGGAATGAAGACGAGGCCGATGGTGGTCGCGGCGAGCATGCCGCCAAGGATGGTGACGCCGAGCGCCTGTCGCGCACCGGCGCCGGCGCCGCTTGCAATGACGAGCGGGATCATGCCCAGGATGAACGAGATCGCGGTCATCATCACGGCGCGGAAGCGCTGTGAGGCGGCGTTGACGGCTGCCTCCACGATGGACCTGCCTTCCTTTTCGCGCTCGACGCGGGCGAACTCGACGATGAGAATGGCGTTTTTCGACGCCAGCCCGATCAGGAGCACGATGCCGATCTGCGCGTAGAGGGAGTTTTCCAGTCCCGTCACGAAGAGCGCCAGCACCGCGCCGAAGGCAGCGAAAACAAGCGAGAGGATAATCGCGATCGGCAGCGTCCAGCTCTCATACTGTGCGACGAGGAAGAGGAAGGCGAAGACCAGCGCCAGCGCGAGGATCATCGGCACTTGCGCCGCCGATTGCCGTTCCTGCAGGGAAAGCCCCGACCATTCGTAGCCGTAGCCCGGTGGCAGCGTGTCTGCGGCGACCTGTTCGAGCGCCGTCATGGCGCTGCCGGAGCTGACGCCCGACGCCGGAATGCCGTTGACCTGTGCCGCCTGGAAAAGATTGTAGCGAGAGAGCGTGAACGGCCCGAGGTCCGGCTTGAGCGTCACCAGCGTCGACAACGGCACCATGGCGCCGTCGCGGCTGCGGACATGGACGTTGCGGATGTCGTCCGGAATTGAGCGGAACTGGCTGTCTGCCTGCAGGTTGACCTGGAAGGACCGGCCCGAATGGGTGAAATCGTTGACGTAGCGGCTGCCGAAATTGGCGCCGAGCGTCGAATAGATCTGGCCGACGCTGATGCCGAGGCTTTCGGCACGATCGCGGTTGATATCCACGAAAATGCGCGGCACGTCGGCAGAAAACGAGCTGGAGGCAAACGCGATTTCCGGCTTTTGGGATGCAGCAGCGGTCAGCGCCCGTGTCACCTGCATCAAGTCTTCCGGCGACTGGCCGAGACGGGCCTGAAGGCGGAAATCGAGGCCGCCGACCTGTCCGACACCGGGAATTGGCGGCGGCGCGAAGACCGCGACGTTGGCTTGCGGGATGGAGGCAAAGCGCGCGTTGAGGCTCGCGAGAATTGCGTCGGCGGAGAGTTCGCGGCTGGACCGCTTTTCCCAGGGGTCGAGCGTGACGATGGCGAAGCCGCCGTTTGGAGAGCCGCCGCCTTGGAGCAGGCTGAAGCCCGCGACCGAGATCACCTTGGCGACCCCCGGCGTGGCGTTCAGCACGGCTACGACCTGTTGCAGCGTGTCCTCGGTCCGCGACAGGGCGGCCGCGTTCGGCAGCTGGACGTCTACGAAAAGGAAGCCCTGATCCTCGTTCGGAAGGAAAGAGGAGGAGACGCGCAGGAAGAGCAGTGCCGCAAGCGCGGTCGTCGCGGCAAGCGTGCCGATAACGATCAGGATCCGGCGTAGCGTCGTCTCCACGAGGCGGGTGTAACCGTTGCGACTGCGTTGCAGCATCGCTTCGAACCAGGCAAGCAATCCGCGCGGTTCGGCCGGCGCGCGTAAGATCGCAGCGGCAATCGCCGGGCTCAGCGTCAGCGCCGTCAGGGATGAGAGCACCAGGGCGGCGGAAATCGTCACCGCGAACTGCTGGTAGAGCTGCCCGTTGATCCCCTGCAGAAACATGGTGGGCACGAAGACGCCGAGGAGCACCATGGTGGTCGAGATGATCGGCCCGGTTACCTGCAGCATTGCCTTGCGCGCCGCACTCGGCGCATCCAGCCCCTCGTCCTTCATGATACGTTGCACGTTTTCCACGACGAGAATGCCGTCATCGACCACCACGCCCGTCGCCAAAATGAGAGCGAGGAGGGTGATGAGGTTGATCGAGTAGCCGGCGACGTAAAGGACGGCGAAGGTAGCGATAAGAGACACGGGAATGGCGAGTGCGGGAATGAGCGTCGCGCGCCAGTCGCCGAGGAAGAGGAAGGTCACCGCCACGACGATGGCGAAGGTGATCGCCAGCGTCACGATGATTTCGTGGATCGAGGCCCGAACGAAGGTGGTGGAATCGTAGACGGGGTCGTAGGCGAGCCCGTGTGGAAACTGCTGTGAGAGCGTCTTGAGTTCCGCCAATACGGCATCGGCAGTGGCTAGCGCGTTCGCTCCCGGCGCCTGATTGATGATCAGCATGGCGCCGGGCGCGGTGCCGAGGCGCACGCTGGACGTATAGCTCTGCGCGCCCAGTTCGACGCGCCCGATATCGCGCACGCGTACCAGCGCGCCGTTGGCGCCGGTCCTGACGACGATGTCGCCGAACGCCTGGGCGTCCTCCAGCCGGCCCTCTGCGATCAGCGTGTATTGCACCTGCACCTTGCTGTCGGAGGGCGGCGCACCGACCTGGCCGATGGAGGCCTGGATATTCTGTGCCTGGATCGCAGCAGCGACGTCGTCAGGCGTGATCTGGAGGGCGGCCATCCGCACCGGATCCATCCAGACGCGCATGCTGTATTGCGACGAGCCCATGACCGAGGCCTCGCCCACGCCCTTTACGCGCGAAAGCGGATCCGTCACGTTCATCGACAGATAGTTGGCGATCTCCAGCGCGCTCATCGAGTTGTCGGGCGAATAGAAGCCGACCGCAAGAAGGAAGTCGGGAGAGCTGGCGCGGACCGTGACGCCGTGTTGCGACACGGCGGTCGGAAGCTGCGGCATGGCGAGCTGGGCACGGTTTTGCACGTTGATCTGCGCCAGATTGGGGTCCGTTCCGACCGCAAAGGTGACCGTCAGCGTGTAGGTGCCGGAGTCCGAACTGCTCGACGACATGTAGATCATATCGTCGACGCCGTTGATCGCCGACTCAAGGGGATCGCCGACCACCTGGGCGATCACCTCGGCATTGGCGCCGGGATAAAAGGCGGTGACACTGATCGTCGGCGGCGTGATGTTAGGGTACTGCGCGACGGGAAGGCCGAGCACCGCAAGCGCGCCGGCAAGGCACAGGATAATGGCAAGGACGCTCGCAAAGCGCGGGTGGGCGATGAAAAAGCCGGAAATCATGGCTGTTGCTCGACCGGCTGCACGGCGATGCCGTCGGTGAGACGCTGCGTGCCCTGGATGACGATCTTCTCCCCCGCCTTCAAGCCAGAGCTGACGGCCCAGAAGTCACCAAGCTTGGCGCCGGTTTCGATCCGACGCTGCTGGACTTTGTTGTCGGAGGTCAGCACATAGACGAAGCGGCCGTCGCGATCCTGCAGCACCGCCGATTGCGCCACCGCCGGGCCGGTCGCCACCTGCTGGCTGCCGACGGCGAGCTTCACGAACTGGCCTGGCATGAGGACGCCGTCTGGGTTTGGGAAGATGACGCCGACCGTTGCCGTCCCAGTGCGCGGATCGATCTCCGGGCCGACGAATTCGATCTTGCCTTCCTGATCATAGGCCGCGCCGTTCGGCAAAGTCAGCGTGAGCCTGCGCGGCGATTTCTGCAGGGACTGCGTCTGCCTGTAGGTAACGACGTCTCCTTCCGGAACGGAAAAGACGACGCGGATCGGGTCGACCTGCACGAGCCGGGCAATCGGTCCGGAATCGGTGCCGACCAGGTTGCCGGTGGTAAAAAGCGGCTGGCCGATGCGACCGGAAATCGGGGCGGCAATGCGCGTATAGGAGAGATCGAGGTCGGCCTTGGAGAGGCTTGCCTGCGCGCCGGCTACATCGGCCTCGGCGACGTTGAGGGCTGCCTGCGCATCGTCGAGCGCCGAGCGCGCCGTCGCGCTGCGGCTGACGAGGTCGGCGTTGCGGTCGCGGGTGATGAGGGCCTGCTGGCGGCTGGCCTCCGCGCGCGCAAGCTGCGCCTTGGCAGCGGCGACCGCGGCCTCATAGCGGGCGGGCTCGATGATGAAGAGAACGTCGCCCTTCTTGACGAAGGCGCCTGGAGCAAAGCCGATCTTTTCGACGAAACCGGGCACGCGGGCGCGCAGATCGATTGCCTCCAACGCCTCGACGCGGCCGATGTTTTCGACCGGCGGGTCGATCTCCCTTTCAGCGACGGCTGCGACGATGACGGAGGGTGCCGGCCGACCGGCGGAACCCTGCTGCGCGAGCGCCGTGGACCCGCAGAGGAGGACGAAGCAGCAGGCGATGGAAGAAACATGCTGGAGGAGCTTATTCGTGTCGCAACGATATCTTTCAGACAAGTTGCCAAGCCTCCAAACTATGTCCGCTTACGCAGATGCAACCTCTGATTTTTAAAACACTCAATTTTCAGGCAAAAACTGCGCGGCGTTTGAACGGATTAGGAACTCATTCACATTCGAGCGCAAGTGATTTTATTGTAAAAGCAACGGCAATTGAGATCGGCAGCGCTTGGCCGCATCGCGATGAAAGGCTTTGCGGATCGACGTAAAAAAGGGAGAAGAGCGAACGTCTTCTCCCTTAATGATTGCGTCGATGTATAGTGTTGCGTGCTATCCCCGGCGGCGGCGCAGCTGATCGAAATAGACGATGATGATGATCAAGATGCCGGTGATGATGCGTTGCCAGAACGAGTTGACGTTCAGAAGGTTGGCGCCGTTATTAATGGTCGCGAGGATGAAGGCTCCGATCAGCGGCCCGTGGATGGAGCCGACGGCGCCGAAGAGGCTGGTGCCACCGATGACGCTCGACGCGATCGCCTGCAGCTCCCACCCATCCGCCTGCGTGGCGTTGCCGATGCCGATGCGCGAAGCAAGGAGCACGCCGACGAAGGCCGCGCAGGTCGCGGACAGAATGTAGGCGGCGTAAATCATGCCGTTGACGTTGACGCCGGAAAGGCGCGCGGCCTCGCGGTTGGAGCCGACGGCGAAGAGATAGCGGCCCCATCGGCTGAGATGCAGGAAGACATACCCTGGGATCGCGATCACGATCACCATCCAGAACAGGCTTGGGACGCCGAGGAAATCGGTGACCGCGAAATTCGTGAAGGCCTCGTTCGTGATGTTGATCGTCGCGCCGTTTGTAATGAGAAGTCCGATGCCTCGCAGCGCCGTCAGTGTCGCGAGTGTGATGATGAAAGGCGGCAGTCCCATATGGACGATGCCGAAGCCGTGGAATGTCCCGATCGCGACGCCCATCAGAAGCGTCAGCGAGATGGCGATCCACAGCGGCACGCCGGCCTGCAGAAGCCAGGCGATGATCACGCTGGTGAACCCGACGATCGCGCCGACGGAAAGGTCGATGCCGGCGGTGATGATGACGAAGGTCTGGCCGACGGCGAGGATCGCCGTCATCGCGCCCTGCCGTAGAAGATTGCTGACGTTGACGGGGGACCAGAAGCTCTTGGTCATGAACGCCAAGAAAATCCACATCAGGATCAGCAGACCGATCAGCGTCAGGCTGAAGAGGATGTTCATCTTGCGCCGGGGGGCGGGGGCGACACTATCGGCGGAGCTAATGGTCATGTTCTTCCCTCGTCAGGCTTGGATTGTTGTTCTATCTATTTGTTTTTACGTAATTCCGGACGGAAAACCGCGTCGCATTTTTCCTGGATTTGCTCTAGCGCTCAGACACCGATCGCTTCGCTTAGGACTTCCTCGTGCGACGCCGTATGATAGCCGTGGCTCGCGACGGCCTGTCCACTCCGGAACACATGCAGCGTGTCGGCCAGTTCGTAGACCTCGGGCAGATAGGACGAAATCAGGATGATGCCCGCGCCGTCCTTCAGGAGCTTGGCGAACAGGCGGTAGATTTCCGCCTTGGTCCCGACATCGACCCCGACGGTCGGCTCGTCGAAGATGAAAAGCCGCGCGCCGTAGCTCAGCCATTTGCCAATGACGACCTTCTGCTGGTTGCCGCCCGACATGGCCGATACGAGCACGCGGCGGCTCGGCGTCTTGATGCTGAGGTCGCGGATCTGCTTGTCGGCGTTGGCCGACTCGTCGCCACGCCTGATGACCGGGCCGCTGCTCAAGCGTTTGAAGACCGGCAGGTTAATGTTGAGCCCGATCGGCAAGTTGAGGCAAAGCCCCTGGTCGCGACGGCTCTCAGGCGCAAGCGCAATGCCAAGTTCCATGGCGTCCCGCTCGCTGCGGATATCCACCTTGCGGCCCTGCCAGTGGATTTCGCCCGCCGATAACGGCTGGCGGCCATAAAGGCCGAGCGCGAATTCGCTGCGGCCGGCGCCGATCAGTCCGTAGAGCCCGACGATTTCGCCGGTGCGGACAGATAAAGAGATGTTTTGGAAGCCGGGACCCGACAGCCCCCGCGCCTCAAGGATCGTCTCGCCGATCGGGATCTTTTCCTTATGATAGATCTGCTCGATCGAGCGATTGATCATCAGCGCGATCAATTCCGCATCGTTGGTTTCGCCGATCGCGCGCGTGCCCACATGCGTGCCGTCGCGCAGCACCGAGACGCGGTCGGCGAGTTCGAAGACTTCTTCCATGCGATGGCTGATATAGACGATCGTCACGCCCTCGGCCTGAAGGCGGCGGATCAGCTTGAAGAGCTGCGCCGATTCCTGCCTGGTGAGATAGGCGGTCGGCTCGTCGAAGATCAGGAATTGCGTGCCGCGCATGGCGGCGCGGGCGGTTGCGACCAGCTGCTGCTGGCCGATGGTAAGCGAGCTTAACGGCGCGCCGGCAGGGAGCCCGAAGCCGAGATCGTCGAGCACGTTCTGGGCCAGCTTCTGCATCTGCCCCTTGCGCATCAGCCCGTAGCGATTGACCTCGTCCCCGAGGAAAAGATTGGCCGCGACCGTCAGATGCGGGCACAGCACCACCTCCTGATGGACGGCGTTGATGCCGCGCGCAATCGCCTCGTTGGGCGTGGCGAGCTGGACGGGATGGCCGCACCAATAGACCTCGCCGGAGGTGCGGCGAATGACGCCGGTCAGAAGCTTGATGAGCGTCGACTTGCCAGCGCCGTTTTCACCGACGATAGCGTGGATCTCACCGGCAAGAAACGTGATCGACGCCGGTTTCAGTGCTTCGACGTAGCCGTACTTCTTCTGCAATCCCCTGAGTTCGAGGATCGGCGAGCCGGCGGGAATGCGCTGCGCTTCTGTTTTCGTGGCGCTGTCGTCGTGCCGGTGGCTGATCTCTTCGAGGCTCGCCATGTCCAACTCCTCCCCCTGATTTCACTATTGTTCGGGGCGGCCGCAAGGCAAACCCGAATGCAGGTAGGACCGCGCCGGGGTTGCCGGCGCGGGGTAGCTGTTACTTGACCTTCGGATTGATCAGCGCGTCGATCTTCGGGTCGGACATGTTGGCCTTCGTCACCAGGTTTGCGCCGGTGTCGACGTTTGCTTCGACCTTTTCGCCCTTGGAGACGGCAAGCGCGGTCTTCACGCCGTCATATCCCATGCGGTAGGGGTCCTGGACGACGAGGCCGGCAAGCACTCCCTGCTTCAGGAAACCGACGGTTTTGTCGTCGCTGTCGAAGCCGATGACCTTGATCTTGTCTCCGAGCTTGTTTTCGGCGATCGCCTGGCCGACGCCCTGCGCCATGATCAGGTTGGAGGCGAAGACGCCGACGAGATCCGGGTTGGCGGTGATCAGGTCGGTCATCATGTTGAGGCCGGTGGTCGCCTGACCATCGGCATATTTGTCGGCGATAACCTGCAGGCCGGGATACTTCGTCTTGACCTGATCGAGGAAGCCTTCGCGGCGCTGATCCAGCGAACCGACGCCAGGCAGGTTGGTGATGATCGCAACCTTGCCTTCGACCTTGCCGGACATTTCCTTGAGGGCTGCGGCGAGACCGTCGGCGGCGATGCGTCCGCCCTGGGTATTGTCGGTCGTCAGGAACGAGGAGAAGGCCTTGGAGTCGGCTGCCGAGTCGATGCCGATGATCGGCACGATCTTGGCGGCCTCATCCACGGGCTTGCCGAGCGCCTTGCGCTCCGTGGGGGCAATCACGACGGCGGCGGGCTTGTTGGCGACAGCATTTTCCAGAATGCTGATCTGGCCGTTGATATCTGCTTCGGACTGGGCGCCCAACTCCGGCACGTTGACGCCGAGATCCTTGCCCGCAGCGCGCGCGCCGGCGAGAACGATCTGCCAGTAGAAGGATGTCGTATCCTTGACGATGATCGGGATGGTCACGTCCGCGGCGAAGGACGCGGTCGGAAGGGCAGCAGCAATCATCGCCGCACCGGCGAGACCGGTGAACATGCGGCGAGAAAGCAGGGATTTCGCAATTTTCATTGTCTTCTCCTCTCGATGCGTCCTTCTCCTGCGGACCAGCCGTCGAACGCTTGCGGCCGGGACCATGGATTCTCGATGGAACCACGTTGCGCCGCCGGGACGGCTGCGCAGAACAGGCTTTCCTCCTCCAGTCGGACCGCCGCTTCCGGCGGAACGATAGTTCTCTCCTTTTCGTCAGACCCGGACGGCCGCTTCTCCAAGCGGCGGCGCGACCAGGGTGAAATCCTCGCATTCGGCATAGAGTCTCTCCGGCACGGAGGTCTCGACAAGTGCCATATTGCGAACAAGGCTCGATGCTTTCGCAGTGCCGATCAGCACGGAGGCCACGACCGGATTGCGTAAGGGAAACAACATGGCAGGCGCCGCCAGCGGCACGTCATGTCTCTTTGCAATCTCCTCCATCGCCTGCACCTTGGCAAGCACGTCGTCGGAGGCGGGACGATAGTCGAAAGGCGCATCCTTAACGGCGCCGGTGGCCAGGATGCCGGAATTGAAGACGCCGCCGATGACGAGCGAGGTGCCCTTCCGCTCGCAGAGCGGCAGGAGTTCGGCGACGGCCGAGCGGTCGAGGAGCGTGTAGCGGCCGGCAAGCAGAATGCAGTCCAAATCGGCCTCATGCATCACATCAAGGCAGACCGGTATCTCGTTGACACCAAGACCATATGCTGAAATTACGCCTGAAGATTTCAGCTCCTCCAGCGCCTTGATGCCGGATCCGAGCAGCTGTGCCTGCAGCTCGGCATTGCGCGCCTTGCCGTGGGTATAGCCGCCGATGTCGTGGACATAGAGAATGTCGAACCGGTTGAGGCCCATGCGGGCATAGCTGAATTCCACCGAACGCATGATGCCGTCGTAGGAATAGTCGTAGTCCGCATCGAAGGGCAGCGCATCGATGAAGCCGTATTCCGTCGGCGCCGCGGCGACCGGCCGCAGCAGCCGGCCGACTTTGGTCGAGAGGACAAAGCTGTCGCGCGGTTTGTCGCGCAGGAAGTCGCCCATATAGCGTTCGGCAAGGCCCAGACCGTACCACGGTGCGACGTCGAAATAGCGGATGCCGCTATCCCAGGCGGCTTGCAGCGTCTCCATGGCCTGGTCGCGCGGGCAGGCGCGGTAGAGGCCGCCGAGGGGCGCCGCGCCGAAGCTGATTTCGCTGACCTCGATGTTGGTGCTGCCGATCTTCCGCGTCTTCATCATGCCTCCCGCATGTCTTTGGGCGCCTTAAAGCGTCGCCCCGAGATGCCAGGGCACGAACTCGTTGTCGCCGTAGCCGAAGGCTTCGCTCTTCGTCTGTTTCCCGGACGCGATCTCGATGATCAGCTCGAAGATTTCGCGGCCCTTGCCGGCGATGGTGGCATCGCCGGTGACGATCGTGCCGCAATCGATGTCCATGTCCTCTTCCATCGACTGATAGAGGGCCGAATTGCTGGAAAGCTTGAAGGACGGCGCCGGGCGCGCGCCAAAGCAGCTGCCTCGGCCTGTCGTGAACGCGATCATGTTCGCGCCGCCGGCGACCTGGCCGGTCGCCGAGACCGGATCGTAGCCGGGCGTATCCATGAAGACGAGGCCGTGCTCGGTCACGCGCTCCGCATAGCCGTAAACGGCCGTCAGCGGCGAGCGTCCGCCCTTGGCAACCGCGCCGAGCGACTTTTCGAGAATGGTCGTCAGGCCGCCGCGCTTGTTACCGGGCGAGGGGTTGTTGTCGAGCGAGGCGCCATGCAGCGCCACGTATTTTTCCCACCAGGATATCTTGTCGTCGAGCTTGGCGGCGACGGCGTCGGTGACGGCGCGGCTACGCAGGAGATGCTCGGCGCCATAGATTTCGGAGGTCTCGGAGAGGATGGCGGTGCCGCCCGCCGCGGCGAGGATGTCGACGGCAGCTCCAAGCGCCGGATTGGCGGTGATCCCCGAAAAGCCGTCGGAGCCGCCGCATTGCAAGCCGACCACGATTTCGCTGACCGGGATCGGCTCGCGGCGGGCATGGCCCACCTCCTCGGCGATCTCCTTCAGCACTCCCATGGCGAGCGCCACAGCCCGGCGTGAGCCGCCGGCATCCTGAATGTTGAAATGCCGCTTGCTCGGACCCGCGCCGCTCTGGCCGTAGAGCGTCAACTGATTGACCTCGCAGCCCAACCCGATCATCAGCACGCCGCCGAAATTGGCGTGGCGCGCATAGCCGGCGATCGTCCGGTGCAGCGTGTGCATGCCGTCATCGGTCGAGCTCATGCCGCAACCCTGGCCGTGCACGATCGGAACGAAACCGTCGATGCCCTCGTAGAGCGGCAGGAGCGTGCGGTTTGCCTCTTCCGCAATGGCGCGGCAAACCGTGGTGGAACAGTTCACGGAGGCGATAATGCCGATGAAATTGCGCGTTGCTGCACGTCCGTCCGCCCGGCGAAAGCCCATGAAAGTGCGCGTCTTGTCCGCTTCCGTCGCGACCTCGGGTGCCGCCGAAGCGGTGGCGGAAAGCCTGTCGTTTTCGAAATGGAGATTGTGGCTGTGAACGTGGTCGCCTGCCTTGACGTCGGCGGTGGTGCGGCCGATCGCTTGACCGTATTTGACGA
This sequence comes from Rhizobium sp. RAF56, assembly GCF_052113965.1. Classification (NCBI taxonomy): domain Bacteria; kingdom Pseudomonadati; phylum Pseudomonadota; class Alphaproteobacteria; order Hyphomicrobiales; family Rhizobiaceae; genus Rhizobium; species Rhizobium sp. RAF56. The sequence goes on along the minus strand of NZ_JBFRDU010000010.1, from coordinate 83,321 downwards.
CAGGGGTGTTCAAGGGGATGTCGCGGATGGCGACCTTATGGCCGGGGTCGATTTTCTCACGGGCTGTCAAACCGTCGCCGACCGGGGCTCCGGGCGCAATTACCGCCGTCGCGACCGCCACGTTGTCGCCTTCCGACAATACGATCCAAGGTTGCCTGTTCAACTCTATCTCCTTGAAACAGAAAAAACTTGATTAGTCGCAGTAGATTGATTTTGTTTTTTATCTACAATAAACATTTCGAAGTCAACGGGGAATATTGACGCACTCGTCGTGACGTTCGGCAGAGGCCGGCGGCGCATCAAGGTCGCGGCGGTTGGGCATTGCGGAAGGGACGGGCCATGGCGAGACAAAATACGCTCTTCAAAGAGGCGTTCAACCGCTATGCGGCGATGCTCACGCCTGACGAAGCGTTGCCCTCGGAGCCGGAGATCGCAACGCGACTGGGCATCAGCCGCAGCACGGCGCGCGCGATCCTCATGCGTCTCGACGAGGTCGGCATCATCAGCTGGAACAAGCGGCAGAAGACCGTCCTGCGCGTGGTGACGGAAGAAGACCTTTTTCCCGAAGCGGAAACCAACTCGCTTCACGACATCATCGAACGCCGCTTCATGGTGCGGATACTGTCCGACGAGGCCCAGCCGGGCATGCAGATCAACGAGCTGGAGCTGGCACGCGAGATCGGCACCAGCACTACCAGCATGCGGGAGTTCCTGATCCGCTTCAGCCGTTTTGGCCTGATAGAAAAGCGCCCGAACAGCCACTGGATCCTGAAAGGCTTCACCCGCGAGTTCGCGCTGGAGCTTGCGGACGTGCGGGAAATGTTCGAGCTCCATTCGGCGGCCGAATTCGGCAGGCTGCCGCCGGATCACCCGGCCTGGGGCGACCTGGCAGCGACCGAGGTGGAGCATCGAGATCTGCTCGCCGAATTCGACGCGCGCTACCGCGACTTCTCGCAGCTTGACGAGAAGTTCCATCTGCTCATTCATCGCGCCGCGCACAACCGTTTCATCGCTGATTTCTACGACGTGATTTCGGTCGTGTTTCATTATCACTACCAGTGGAGCAAGGCCCACGCCCGAGAGCGGAATTTCAGGGCGATCGAGGAGCATCTCGACTATATCGCCGCCCTGCAATCGCGCGATCCGACGCGCATCGAGAAAGCGTGCCGCACGCATCTGCGTTCGGCGCGGCAGACGCTTCTGCAGTCCATTTCCCTTGGCCCGAACAGCAAGGCGGCGAACGCATGACGAGCCGACAGGCTTTCGCGCGCCAACGATGTCGGCGCGATCGCTTTACGAGGGCCCGCGGGGCGGATAGACAGTGCGGCAAACGAGGAGAGTTTCATGGCGCAGTCCAGACCGGTCTTTCACTTCAATTCCATCATCGTTCGCACGCCGTCGCGCTCGGTCGTCAACGGCCTGCGTGCCGATGACCGGGGCAATCCAACCTATGACGGCGTGAAGGCGGAACACGACGCCTATATCGCCGCCATGCGGGCAGCCGGCGTCGAGGTAACGGTATTGCCGGCGCTTGAAGACTTTCCCGATTCGGTCTTCGTGGAGGATCCGGCGCTCGTCTTTGGCGAAGGCACCATCCTGCTGCGTCCCGGCGCCGAGAGCCGCCTTAAGGAAACGGCGGAGATCACCCCAACGTTAAAGGCGATGTTCGAGACGGTTCTCGAACTGCCTGCCGTCGGCTATGCAGATGGCGGCGACGTGCTGACGGCGCCGAAGAGCGTGATGATCGGCCTTTCCGCGCGCACCGACAGAGCCGGGGCGGACGCCCTCGTCGAGTGCCTGGCCAAGCTAGGGCGCAAGGGCGAAATCGTCGCGACGCCCGAAGGCGTGCTGCATTTCAAGACGGATTGCTCGCTGCTCGACGAGGAAAGCGTGCTTTCCACGGCTCGGCTTGCGCGTTCTGGGGTGTTCAACGCGTTCAAGCAGATCATTATTCCGGAAGGCGAGGAAGCCGCGGCAAACGCGCTCCGCGTCAACGACGTGGTCATGGTGGGATCCGACTACCCTCGCACGATCGAGATGCTGGACAAGCTCGGCTACAACGTCGTTCCCCTTAAGACGACCGAGATCGGCAAGATCGACGCGGGGCTGTCCTGCATGTCGCTCCGTTGGTATCGCTGATCGCGCGAATCGCGCTTAATGTCTTCTGTGCCGACCGCCGCCGTTGACCAGGCTGACAACGACAATTGCGGCCAGCGCTGCCATGAGCACGAAGTCAAAAACCGTGAGCAAGTGCAGTATCGCCATCGTTTTCTCCTCCTCGCGAGGAGAACGCACCTCGTCGCGATTTGTTCCCTGAACGATTGCGATGAGGCGTTGGGATCGCGGTTTGCGACCGGAAAACGAGCAGACGGCGTCGCGTACGGGTAAAAACGCCACGCCTTTCCTAAATTTGCGCATATAAACGATGAAATTTGTGCGTTTCGCCTTGTTGCTCGCCCGCTAGAGGCGTATTTTCATTAATGATCAAGACCTTCGGGGCAAAATCCTGCCGCGGGGAGGTTCCCGCGCATGCAGCGGTCGCTGCGACACTGAGTGACTTCGATGCTGACCAAAAAAGGAAAATACGGATTGAAGGCGCTTGCGGATCTCGCGCGTCTTCAGCCCGGTGAAACCGCCTTCATCAACGACGTTGCGTCCCGCAACAACATTCCGAAGAAGTTTCTGGACACCATTTTGCTGGAGCTTCGCAACGCCGGCATGCTGAGATCGAAGAAGGGCCCCGGCGGCGGCTACTCGCTGTCGCGTCCGGCCTCTGAAATTCGCATCGGCCATGTGATCCGAACGCTTGACGGGCCGCTCGCGCCGATCCGCTGCGCCAGCCGCACGGCCTACGAGGCTTGCGACGATTGCGCCGATCCGGAGCGCTGCCAGGTGCGTCGCTCGATGACGGAAGTGCGCGATGCGATCGCAACCATTCTCGACGGCATGACCTTGGAAATGTTCGTTGCGAGCGGTGGCATCGACCTCGACGAGCAGGATCCGCTGCTCTCCAAGACCGCCTGAGCCAAGACATGCCTCATGCCGATCGGGAACAAAAAGCCTCGAAGTGCGTTTTAGGGCGGGGTTGTCGGGTAGCTTTCCGAGGCGTAGGGGATTCTTTCATCCATCGAAGCCTGGCTGGACGGCGTCCGGACTGGGTTTTGCAGTGAACATGGTTGGAAGCTTTCGTTTCCCATTTCGATCCGTACCGATGATCCTGGCTGTCGGGGCGATCATTCTATTCGGCATCGTGTTGAGCGCGTTCTACGTCGCTCAGCGTGCGGCTGACGAGGCAGATAACGCCGTGGCCGCAAATCGGCTGAATATCCGCGTGCTCAGGCTCCTGAATGCGGCGCAGGGCGCCGAAACCGGCCAACGCGGCTACCTGCTGACGGGGGAGGAGCGTTATCTCCAGCCCTACACGGCCTCATCCGCGACGGTGACCTCCGAGGCGGACGCGATCGGGCCGCTGCTTCTCACTCTCGGAGTGCCACAGGCGTCGGTCGACGAGCTGCGAAACGTGCTGACCCAAAAGCTTGAGGAAATGCAGCGAACGATCGAGTTGCGTAAGTCGGGCGATGCGGCGGCGGCGGTGGCGCTGGTCAAAACGGGCCGAGGGCTCGCACTGATGGACGAGGTTCGTGATCTCATGGACGATATCCAGCAGCGCGGCATTCAGAACTCGACGGGGCATGTCGCGGCACTGCGATCGACCACAGGTTGGCTTTCGGTCGTGATTGCGGTCAGCGCAGCGCTCCTGGCGTTGCTGGCCGGCGGTGCCGTCAAGCTGGTCTACGACCACGCCGCCGAATTGGAGGCGGCGCAGCGTCAGCTTTCCCGCGCGAACGAGACGCTGGAGGAAATGGTTGACCTGCGCACCCAGAGCCTGCGGCGGGCAAATACCGAGTTGCAGACCTACGCCTATATCGTCAGCCATGATCTGCGCGCGCCTCTCGTCAATATCATGGGATTTACCGAGGAACTCGACAGGGCTGCCGCCATTTTTCGCAGCTATCTGACAAGAACCAGAGCTGACCCTTCCAAGCCGGACGATAAAACCGTCGTGGAAGCTGTCGAGACGGACATCCCCGAAGCGCTCGGCTTCATCCGCGCCTCGATGCGCCGGATGGACAATCTCATCAATCAGGTGCTCATCATGGCGCGGGCGGGAAACCGCGAGCTTCAAGCCGAAAGGATCAGGCTGTCGGAGCTCGTCGAAGAGTGTTGCACCACGCTTAAGCACCGCATCGACGAGCGCGGTGTTTCCATCGACGTGGCGGGCGGGCTGCCGGAGGTGCATTCGGATCGGGCTGCGCTGCAGCAGATCGTCGCCAACCTGCTCGACAACGCCATCAAGTATCTGGATCCTTCGAGAGTGGGGATGATTGCGATTAAGGGCTGGCGCGCCGGCACGCATGCTATCTTGGAAGTTCGCGACAACGGCCGCGGTATTGCCCCGGGCGACCAGGAGCGGATTTTCGAGCTGTTTCGTCGGTCGGGACGCCAGGACCAGCCGGGCGATGGGGTCGGGCTAGCGCATGTGCGCGCCCTGACGCGACGCCTCGGTGGCGACGTCACGGTCCGTTCGGCACTGGGTGAGGGGACGACTTTTCAGGTGGCCATTGCGGTGGACCTGACACGCATGAAGAAGGACGAAATGGCATGATGGGGGTACCGACCAGCGTGAAGATCGTGATGATCGAGGACGATCTCGGGCATGCGCGGTTGATCGAGAAGAATATCCGGCGCGCCGGCGTAACCAACGAGATCGTGCCCTTCGTGACCGGCGCGGAGGCGATCGATTATCTGCTCGGTCCCGATGGCACGGGAAAGGCCTGGCGGGGCGAGCCGATACTCATCCTGCTCGATCTCAACCTGCCCGACATGAACGGCCTCGATATTCTGGAGAAGGTAAAGAACAGCATCCACATGCGGCGCGCCATGGTCATCGTGTTGACGACGACCGACGACCCGCGTGAGATCGGCCGGAGCTTCGATCTCGGCGCCAATGTCTATGTCACCAAGCCGATGCAGTATGACAATTTCGTACACGCGATCCAGCAACTCGGCATGTTCGTCGCCATTATGAAGATACCGGAGGTCGAATGAGCGGCGAGACCCACGACAGGGATACACTGACGCAGGTCCTTTACATCGACGACGACGAGGGGCTCGGACTGCTGATGAGCAAGAACCTTGAGCGTCGCGGCTATAAGGTGCATCTGGCTTCCAATGGGGCCGCCGGCCTTGCGCGTCTTGCCGACGGCGACATCGACGCAATCGTGCTCGACCACTTCCTGCAAGGCGAGACAGGTCTCGACATTCTGCCCTGCATTGTCGCCTTGCCCAACCATCCACCGGTGATCTATGCGACGGGCTCGAGCGATACCGGCGTCGCGGTCGCAGCCCTGAAGGCGGGCGCCGACGACTATGTGCTGAAGGGGCTTGCACCCGATTATTTCGATCTCCTGGCAGCTGCGCTCGACCAGGGATTGGAGCGCGCTCGCTTCCGCCGCGAGACACTGGAAGCGCAGGAGGTCATCCGCCAGCAGAAGGACCGCGCCGAACTGCTCTTGGCCGAGGTCAATCACCGCATCGCCAACAGCCTCGGTCTCGTGGTGGCGCTGATCCGCATGCAAGCTTCCGTCACGGCCGACCAGAAGACCATCGATGCGCTCCAGGAAACGCAGCTGCGCATAGCCGCGATCGCCAACGTTCATCGCAGGCTCTACACCAGCCAGCAGGTCGGCACGGTCCAGGTCGACGAATATCTGGAGAGCCTTCTCAATGAACTCGAGACTTCGATGCAGGACGAGAAGCGACCGCATCGAGTGACCCTCAGTTGCGATGCCGTGAATATCGCGACGGACAAGGTAATCACGCTCGGCCTCATCATCAGCGAACTCGTGACCAACGCGTTCAAGTATGCCTATAGCGATGAGACGTCCGGCGAGGTGCGGGTTGTCGTGACACGCGTCGCGGAGGCGCGGTTGCGCGTGGTGGTCGAAGACGACGGCAACGGGTTTTTGCCCGGATCGGCGCCGAAGGGGACGGGGCTTGGAACCCGACTTCTGTCAGCGATGGCAGGCAGCCTGAAGACGGAGATCAGCTTTGATCCCGATGTGAAGGGCACGCGCGCCACGCTGGTCTTCGATATCGACTGAAAAAGGCGAGGCGGGAGGGAAGGATGGCCAGGAACCTGTGTCTGCCTGAGGAGGTTCTGACGTTCTGGTTCGTCGAGTGTGGATTTGACGATTGGTTCGGCGGCGGTAGCGATCTTGACGCTGAAATTCGGCGCCGCTTCAGCGGTACGCATTTGGCCCTTGCTTTTGAGATCCCCGATGAGTGGCGCGCCAGTCCGGAAAACCGGCTGGCGACAATCATCGTGCTCGACCAGTTTCCGCGCAACATCTACCGAGGCACGCCGCTTGCCTTTGCAACGGATGGGCTCGCGTTGCGGGAAGCCAAGGCAGCCGTTGCGGCCGGAGCCGATCAGGCGATCGATCCCGAGCGCCGGCCCTTTTTCTACCTGCCCTTCGAGCACGCCGAGGATCTGGCGGAGCAGGAGAGGGCGGTCATGCTCTTCAAGGCGATCGGCGTCCAGGTTTTCATCGACGCGGCGTTGGAGCACCAGGCGGTGATCGCCGTGCACGGGCGGTTTCCACATCGTAACGCTATCTTAGGGCGGACATCGACGGATGCGGAAAAACGTTATCTGGCCGAACCAGGAGCCGGATTCTGAACGATCCACGCTCGCCGCCTTTGTGTCGCCTTTCTTTGCTTTACAAGGCGACATAACTATCCTGCGCGGCAAGCCCGTGCCGGACCGCGTGGTCGCTGTGATAGTACGAGGAGCTTTGCTTGCGCCTGCCTTTTCCAAAAATTTTCCTATTGATCGCCTTGAGCCTGCCGCTCGGATCGCTGGCCTCCCTCGGTAGTGGCGCGATCGCTCAGGATGCGCCCGTAGCGGCGCCCGCGGAAACGGCCGGTCAAGCAGCGCCGCAGCCGGCCAGCCCGCAGGCACAGCCGGAGCAGGCGGCAAACACCCCGTTCGACCGGTCGCTCGTGGAATTGGAGCAGGCAAAAAAGAAGCTTGCTTCGCTACAGGAGAGCGCCAAGCAGAATTCCAATGACGACGATGCGCTGGTGGCGCTTGTCGGCAAAAGCGAGGAAGTGGGGCGCGTCGCTGCCGGCATCTCCTCACGATTGAAGCCGCGCCTGGACGAGATCAACAACCGCTTGACGCAGCTTGGCGCACCTCCGAAGGACGGGCAGCCGCCGGAAGCGCCGATCGTCACCCAGGAGCGCGACAAGCTGACGGCCGAGCGCGCGCAGCTTTCGGCGATCCTCGGTGATGCCGACAATGTCTCGTCGGCGACGGTACGGCTCTCAAGCGACGTGCTCGCCATGCGGCGCCAGCTCTTCGCCGCGACGCTTTTCAAGCGCACGGAACTCTCTGGCTCGACGTTCGGCGACGCCGGAACAGAGTTCTTGCATGAGACCTCCAATTTCGGCGGCGCGCTTTTAAGCTGGTCGAGCTTCGTGTGGAAGTTCAAGCGGCTGTCGCTGTTTACAGCCGTCTTCCTGTCGCTCGCCGCAGCCTTGATCTTCCTCTCGACCGGCTATCGCGTCTTCGATCGCTACTTCGAGCGGGACAGCAGGATCGAAGACCCGTCCTATGTCAGCCGATTGTCGATCGCCTTCTGGTCGACGCTGATCCGCAGCTTCGCGATCGCGGCTTTTCTGGTCAGTTCGTATCTGTTCCTGTCGAGTTTTAACGTTCTCAGGCCGGACATCGCGCCGATCATGGCGGCGATCTTCGGTTTCATCGGATTGGTCTATTTCGTGGGCCGGGTGACGAATGCGGTCTTTGCGCCGTTCCGGCCGCATTGGCGCCTGGTCAAGCTGTCGAATAAGGGCGCCTATTCGCTGGGGTGGTGCGTGCTGGTCATGGCGATCGTCAACGGCCTGGATTTCGTGCTGAGCCGGGTCAGCGAAGCCATGGGCTCGCCGGTCGTGGTGACGGTTGCCAAGAGTTTCGTTGCGTCGCTGATCATCGGCCTGATCTTCATTGCTGCCTCCTTCGGCCGGCCGATCCTCGCCAAGAACGGCGATCCGGACGCACCGGGGCGGCACTGGCCGCACGGCATGGCGATCATCCTCAGAGTGATCGGCGGGGTGCTGATCTTCACCGCGATGATTGGCTACGTCGGCCTAGCGCGTTTCATCGCCGCGCAGCTGGTGGTGACCAGTGCGGTCATAGCCACGATCTATCTCGGCATTCTCCTCGGCAAAGCGGTCTCCAATCAGGACGCCTTCCCCGAAACGAAGTTCGGCCGCTTCCTTGCGCGCCGGTTCAAGTTCGGAGAAGTCGCGCTCGATCAGGCGAGCCTCGTGGCGGGACTTGCCATTTATGCGCTGGCGCTCGGCACCGGCGTTCCGCTGATATTGCTTTCCTGGGGCTTCCATATCCAGGATCTGGAACTGATCGCCTACCGGCTGTTCACCGAGATCAAGCTCGGCAATATCACCATATCGCTTGTCGGCATCTTCACCGGCGTGCTGTTCTTCGCCGGCGGCTATCTGCTTACCCGATGGCTGCAGCGCTGGCTCGACGGCAACGTCATGGCGCGCGGTCAGGTGGATCTCGGCGTCCGCAATTCGGTCAAGACCGGCATCGGTTATCTCGGCGTCGCCATCGCCGCGATCGTTGGCGTTTCTGCCGCTGGCATCGATCTGTCTAGCCTGGCGCTGGTTGCCTCGGCGCTCTCCGTCGGTATCGGCTTCGGGCTGCAGAACATCGTGTCGAATTTTGTCTCCGGCCTCATCCTCCTTGTCGAGCGCCCCTTCAAGGTTGGTGACTGGATCGTCTCCGGCACGTCGGAAGGCATCGTCAAGCGCATCTCGGTGCGCGCGACCGAGATCGAGACGTTTCGCAAGCAATCGATCATCGTGCCGAACTCCGAGCTGATCAACGCCTCGCTCGGCAACTGGACCCACCGCAACCGCCTGACGCGCGCCGAAATCCCGGTTTCGGTCGGCTGCGACGCCGATCCGCAAAAGGTTATGGATATCCTTCTTGAACTCGTGCGCACCGTGCCGAAAATCCTGAGGAACCCGGAGCCGCACGTCGAATTCCTGAAGTTCGGCCCGACCTCGCTCGATTTCGAGATGCGCTTCTACCTCGCCGATCTTTCCGACGGCATGGGGATCAAGAACAACCTGCGTATCGCGATCCTTCAACGCTTCCGCAACGAAGGCATCGATATCTCCTACCCGCAGCAGGAGCTTCCAATCGCGCGCGGGCCCGCGCTGTCGCGGTTCGTCGCCGTGCCGGAGAGCGCCGAGGAAACGCCCGATCTAGAAGCGGCGAATGAGGAGCCGTCGGCCGTCGTTGAGACTTTGGCTGCGCAGGAAATGCGCGGTCGTGCTCGCCGGCGCACGGAACGCTGATCGGGCCGTGCCTTGACCGTTAAACGACAAGAGCCCGCCCAAGTTTTGGGCAGGTTCCTGTCGTGGTTCCTCTGGCCGGCCGTGTGTGCTCTTACGTGCGCGGCTTCAGGTTTTCCGGGTCGTAGAGCGGCTTGTATCCGACGCCCGCGACTTCGACCGGGTAGGTCTCCCCGAAATATTCGACGTTGAGCTTTCTGCCTACCTGGCAGTGCGACCAGGGAAGGTATGCCAGCGCGATGTTCTTGCCGATCGTCGGGCCGTAGGCGATCGAGGTGGTATAGGAGCGGCGACCGAGTTCGTCGATCAAGACATCGCCGGTTTGCGGATCCATGACGGGCAGAGAGCCGACGGGATAGCGCTTCACGCCCTTTGCATCGACATTATCGGTCATCACCAATGTGCAGAGCATGGCGGGCTGGCTAGCGCGCGCCTTGTATTCCAGATGCTTGGCCCTGCCGCGGAAATCCGCTTCCTTGACCTTCGGGCGGGCGAGGTCGGATTCGATCAGGTTGTACTGGGTCAAGAGGTCGGCGTTCTGCAGGCGCAGGCTCTTTTCCATACGGCGCGAGTTGGCGTAGGTCTCGACGCCGAAGGCCATGACGCCGGTCGCCTGCAGCGCATCCCAGACGGCGAGGCCGTCCTCATACTTCATATGCAGTTCCCAGCCCTGTTCGCCGACATAGGATATGCGGAAGGCAGTTACCGGCTTGCCGGCGATCTCGACCGGCTTGATCGCCGCAAAGGCGAAGTTTTCCGGATCGAGTACCGCCGGGTCGGCGACGACCTTCTTCAGGTTCGCGCGAGCGTTCGGTCCCCAGATCCCGATCGTCACATACTTTTCCGAGACGTCGGTCACCGTGACGTCAAAGCCCTTGTCCTCGGCGATGCGCTTCACATAGTGGAAGTCTCGCGGGCCGGCGTCGGCGCCGTCGATGACACGGCAGCGATCGGCCATGCGGATGACGGTCAGGTCGGCGCGCACCATGCCCTCGTCGTCAAGGAAGTGGGTATAGATGCCCTTGCCGATGTTCGCATCGCCACCGATCTTCGCCGCGCAGATCCACTCCATCAGCTCGACATGGTCGGGACCTTCGACATCGAACATGTAAAAATGCGACAGGTTGACGATGCCGCAATCGTCGCTCATCGCCAGATGTTCGGCGTTCGACACGCGCCAGAAATGGCGGCTGTCCCATTCGTTTTCGCGCACCGGCACCTGATTTCCGTATTTTTCGAGCAGGTGCTCGTTGGCGGCGTAACCATGGGCGCGCTCCCAGCCGCCGAGCTCCATGAAATGACCACCGAGCTCCTTTTCCCGCTCGTAGAATGGGGAACGCTTGACGTTGCGGCCCGTCGCATAGGGCTCGCGCGGGTGAATCGCCGGGAAATAGATCTTCTGAGCTGCTTCGCGGCAGCGGCCCTCGATAAATTTTTCTTCCAGCTGATGCGCATAGAAGCGGGCATAGTCGATGCTGTTGTGATCGATTTCGGTGCGGCCGTCCGTCATCCAGTCGGCGATCAGCTTGCCGTAGCCAGGTCCATCCTTCACCCAGATGGCGACGCAGTACCAGAGGCCGCGGACCTTCTGGCTTTCGCCGCAGGATGGGCCGCCCGCGGCGGAAACCTGCAGCAGGCCGTTGAAGGAATGGCTTTCATTGTAGCCGAGCTCGCCGAGGATCGGGGTCAGTTCCATGGCGCGCTCGAGCGGAGCAATGATCTGCTCCATATCGAGGTCGCGCTGGGAGGGTGAAAGTCGCGCCTCATGCTTTTCAAGAATATCGCGCGGATGGCACAGGCGCGGATTGTCGGTCTCGTAATAACCCCACTCGATCTGGCCGCCTTCACTGGTCTTTGGGTCTCCTGTGTCGCGCATGTAGGCGGAGTTGCCCTGGTCGCGCAGCAGCGGGAAGCCGATATCCTTGCCCGTGCCTTCGAACTCGTTATAGGGACCGAAAAAGGTGAGCGGATGGTCGACCGGCATGACCGGCAGGTCCTCGCCGACCATTTCGGCGATCAGGCGGCCCCAGATGCCGGCACAGACCACGACATGGTCGGCCATGATCGTGCCACGATGGGTGACGACGCCCTTGATGTGGCCGTTCTCGACGATCAGCGACTGGGCGGGCGTATTGCCGAAGACCTGAAGCTTGCCGGATTTTTCGGCAGCGTCGACCAGCTTGCCGGCGACGGTCTGCGAGCGGGGGACGACGAGGCCGGCATCGGGATCGAACATGCCGCCCATCACCTGATCTTCTTCGATCAAGGGGAATTTTTCCTTGATCTCGGCCGGGCTGACGTAGTGGGCGCGGGTGCCGAAGGCCTTTGCCGACGACAGCTTGCGCTTGATTTCCTGCATCCAGGTCTCGTCGCCGACGCGCGCCACTTCGAGGCCGCCGATGCGGGCGTAGTGGCCCATCTTCTCGAAGAAATCGATCGAATATTGCGTGGTCCAGACCGAGAGATAGTCATGGCTCGTCGTGTAGCAGAAGTCCGAGGCATGTGCCGTCGACCCGATGTCGGTCGGGACGCCGGACTTGTCGATGCCGACGATGTCGTCCCATCCGCGCTCGATCAGGTGATGAGCGATCGAGGCGCCGACGATGCCGCCCAGCCCGACGATGACGACCTTCGCCTTTTTCGGAAACTCTGCCATGGAATACGTCCCTAGTTGGTATTTTGAGCCGGATCTTAGAACGTGCTTTAGCGCGATTTGCGCCTGTCTACGACATAATTCGTCCCGCTGTACGACCAGTCCGCAGTAAGGCGATCCGCTTTGCCCGGTGGGCACTCATGCCACTGATAACGTAAGACAAACCGGCATTCCTGCGAACACCTGGTTCGTCAAATACGGCTGCCCTCGTCGAACGCCGTCGGTTGCTCACGAGCAATTAAGAAATATTCAAACGCTTCGCCCTATCGATAGGATTGTTGCGGCACGTTTCAGTCAAAGGTTTGTGATGGCTTACTTGGGTATTTCGGGGATGCAATATTCCGGCGAGGCGCTTTCGGATGCTCGCATCCTCCTCGCGGAAGATTCAAACCTTTTCACGTCGATGATAAGGACCAAGCTCAAGGAGCTGTTTGGAATCGAGGTCGAAATCTGCCGAACCTTCGAGGATCTGCAGATTGCCTACGACCAGTCCGATGAGCCGATCAAGCTGGCAATCTCCAATATCAACCTTCCGGGCGCGGAAAACGGCGAGGCACTGCAGTATCTCGTCGATCTCAGCATTCCGACCATCGTCTTCACCGGCACTTTTCACGAGGCCATGCGAGACCAACTCCTTGCCAAGGATGTGGTCGACTACATCCTGAAGGACAACGTCTTCGCCGTCGACATGCTGGCGGAGTCGATATGCCGTTTCCTCACCAACCACCGCCATCACGTTCTCATCGTCGATGACAGCCCGACGGCGCGCGCGCTGCTCTCGAGCCGGCTGAAGCGCTACAATTTCAGGGTGTCGCTTGCCGAAAGCGGCGCAAAGGCGCTCGAGATCCTGAAAGCCAATGCCGACATCGGGCTTATGATCACCGACTACAACATGCCTGATATCGATGGCTTCGAGTTGACCCGGCGCATCCGCGCCACGATCGGCTCGCACAGGCTTCGGATCATCGGCGTATCGTCCTCGACGGACCGCTTGCTCTCGGCACGCTTCCTGAAGGCGGGCGGCAACGATTTCATGCTGCGCCCCTTCATCGACGAGGAGTTCTACTGCCGCGTAAACCAGAACCTTGACACGCTCCTGCAGATCCAGACGATGCAGCGGCAGCGCGCCGTTGCCTGATGTCGTGATCCAGAAATAGTTGAGGCGCGGCATATATGCCGCGCCTTTTTCATGTCCGAGATGAGAAATCTTTCTCTAGATGACCACGCCTGTCCTGGCCGTCGACATGGTCAGCTTGCGTTCGGCGCGCTCCTGCTGGGGCGAGCGATTGTAGAGTTCGCGGTAACACTTGGAGAAGTGCGACGCCGATACGAAGCCGCAGGCAACCGCCACTTCGACTACCGGCATCGACGACTGGACCAGGAGATGGCGGGCGCGGTCGAGGCGGATTTCAAGGTAGTATCGGGCAGGTGAGCGGCCCATTTCCTGGCGGAACAGCCGCTCGATCTGGCGGCGGGAGAGACCCGCGCCGTCGGCGATCTCCAAGAGCGACAGCGGCTCGGCGAGATTGCTTTCCATCAATTCGATGATCGACAGGACCTTCGAATTCTGTACGCCGAGACGCGCGCGCAGCGGCAGGCGCTGGCGGTCGTGCGGGCTGCGGACCCGGTCGGTCAGTTGCTGTTCGCAGACACGATTGACGAGGTTCTCGCCGAAATCCTGCCCGATCAGATTGAGCATCATATCGAGCGATGCGGTGCCGCCTGCGCAGGTATAGAGGTTGCTGTCTACCTCGTAGAGATCGGCATAGACTTCCGCCTGCGGGAAGCTCTCGGCAAAGCCGGGAAGATTTTCCCAATGAATGGCGCAGCGCTTGCCGTTCAGCAGCCCCGCCTGCGCCAGCACATGCGCGCCCGTACAGAGGCTACCGACCGCGACGCCGCGATTATAGGTTTCGCGCAGCCAGGCATTCACGGACTTGTTCTGGAACTCCTCGACATAGATGCCGGAACAGACGAGCACCATGTTCGGCCGGTTCTCGCCGCTAAGATACCGACGCTCGTCGGCGAGCGACGTATTTACCTCGATGCCGATGCCGCTCGACGAATAGATCTTCTGACCATCCACCGATGCGAGGCGCCATGTATAGGCGGAATATCCCAGCATACGGTTGGCGATCCGCAGCGTTTCAACCGCGGCGGAAAAGGGCAACATCGTGAAATGGGGTACAAGAAAGAAAACCAGCGAACGCTTCTTGGTCTGTGCCTTGCTCATGTGGGAAACCCGTCCTCCGCAGAACCACGCGACATTCCTCGCCTCAATTGCGTCGTGTCGATAGTCTGGAAGCGACGTTCGCATACATAAATGCGGCCACAAAGCTTATTTTGCGACATTTCTAAAATTGGGCGGCAATCCAAGCCACGCTAAGAGCGATGCAGCCGCCAGAAGAGATATATCCATGGAATTCAACAAAAATCTAAATACGTGTATCTGACGGGAGGCGTTGCTCGCTAATGGTTGAGCGGCGCCCCCCGTTTTCCGGTGTCGCAATTAATGCAATCTCGTGCGCTCATCCTCGATGTCGGCCGAAGGCCAGCCGAAGTCCTTGCGCATATCGAACGGCATGGCTTCGATGGCACGCTCCATGCGCCATTGGCGCCAATGGTCAGCGAGGCGATGGGCGTAGGACGAAACCTGTCCGAGCACGCGTGAGCCAGATGCGATAGCGCCGTGACGCTCGCCGGTATGTCTGTAGGTGATCGTAGTCATTTCAGGTTCCTTTCGCCGTAGTCAGCTGAAAGGTCGCGACCTTCGATAATAAATATGGTGCCTGGGCACAGATCAATCAAGAGAATAGTATTTATGCTTGGTATAAGTTTTATTGAAGTATGCCGGAGGCGGCGAGGGCGCTGATCAGGCGAAACCAGTGGCCGGAATTGCCCCGCCGGTGACCACGCCGGCGTCGTCGGAAATCAGGAAAGCGACCAGCTTGGCGATCGCCGCTGGAGGCACCCAGGTTTCGGTGTTGGCGTCTGGCATGGAGGCGCGGTTCTGAGGCGTGTCGATGGTGCCGGGCAGGATGCAGTTGGCGGTGATGCGATGTGCCCGGTTTTCGGCGGCGATCGCCTCGGTCAGGCGCATGACGGCCGCCTTCGAGGCGGCGTAGGCCGCTTGTTTCGCGCCTGATTTCAGTCCCGGCGCAGCCGCGATATGGACAATACGGCCGTAGCCGGCCCTCCGCATCGAGGGCAGTACTGCCGCGCTGATGGCGTAGGCGGTACGCGCATTCATCGCCAGAAGCGCGTCCCATTGCGCAAGCCCGGCCTCGTCAACCGACCCCATCTTGAAGCCGCCGACCGTGTTCACGAGAGCATTGATTCCCCCGAAGCGATCCTCCGCCAGCCGAACCGCGCTTTGGCATGCCCCAAGATCGGCAAGATCTATGCCCGGAACCTTGAGAACCTCGACCCCGGCGGGGAGGGCGCCCACGACCTCATCCAGCGACTGGGGATTGCGTTCGACGCAGACGAGGCGCGCGCCCTCCGCTGCCAGATGTTCGACGACGGCGCGTCCGAGGTTGCCTCCGGCGCCAGTGACCATGACGACCTTCGTTCCCATCTCCACCCTTCCGCAATTGAGTGCGCACGAGCCGACCAGCGCTCGCAGCAGGAGCGCCTTCGAGCTTCGTCGACTACGATGCCAGCCTATCGATGCCGATGCAACGGCGCGATAGGCATGGAAGTGGGTTGACAGAAGCGCTCGTCCGAAACCTTTCTACCGCTGTCTCGTTGAGAATTTGCCGCGTCGTTGGAGAAGCCGCATGACCCTGACCCTCTATTCCCACCCGCTCGCCTCGTTTTGCCACAAGGTTCTGATTGCGCTCTATGAGAATGGCACGCCCTTTCGAAACGTCGTGGTCGATCTCGGCGACCGAAAGGCGAGCGCCGAATTCTTCGCGCTCTGGACGCTCGGCAAGATACCGGTGCTGAGAGACGATCGGCGTGGGCAGACGGTTCCCGAGACCTCGATCATCATCGAGTATATCGAGCAACACTACGCCGGACAGCAGGCGTTGCTGCCTTCGGACGAGGCAGCGCGCCTCGACGTTCGGCTTTGGGACCGCATCTTCGATCTCTATGTTCAGGAGCCCATGCAGGCGATCGTTGCCGATCGCCGTCGGTCGGAGGGCGAGAAGGACCCACTAGCCGCAGCGCAGGCGCAAGCGACGCTGCGATCGGCCTACGAATTGCTCGAAGAGCGCCTGAGCGGGCGGACGTGGATTGCCGCCGACGCGTTTTCCATGGCGGATTGCGCGGCGGTGCCCGCGCTCTTCTACGCTGGCATCGTCGCGCCTTTTGCCGATGACCACCCAAATCTTGCGGCCTATTTCGATCGCCTGGTAGCGCGCGCCTCCGTCCAGCGCACGCTGGCGGAGGCACGGCCCTATTTCGCTCTGTTTCCGTTCAAGGCCGACATTCCGGCGCGATTTCTCGTGGATCCGGCCTAGCGGCCGGTCCGCTGCGCGTCAGGCGCTGGTGAGTTCCTCCGCCCGTGCCACGATCCGGTCGTAGGCGTCCAGGTAGGGGTCTTCGACTGGGGCGAAGGGTGAAACGGCAAGCAGCAGGAGCGCCTTCAGGTGTTGCCGCCCGCTCTCGTTAAGGGCGATCGGAGCATAGGCCTTCATCGACCGACGCGCGGCTGCCGGATAGAGACGCTCGTACTCGGAGACGTTCGCCATGCTTTCGCGGTTATGTACCCAATAGAGGAAGGTTTCGGCCGGCGCGCCCTCGGCCAGCACGACCTGATGGTCGTCGAGTACGATGTGGAAATACTCTAGAGTTTCCCGATCGTCAGGCAGTGCCGGCACGATCGTGAGGCCGTTTACGAGGTCCTTTGCCCGGATCAGAGTGCCGTTGATGTAGAGGGCGTGTCCGGCGGAAAGGTAGAGGTCGGTATGCGGCGTCAGTGGGCCAAGCGCATGGCGTGCGACGCGGATCGGCATGACGCTCTCGTCCCACGCAGGGCCGCTTTTCTGAAACGTCTGATGGCCAATCCAACGGATGGGGAGTGCTTCGCCGCGCACGGTTTCGACCAAATCGCCGATCCGCAGGTTTTCCACGGCAACCTCGCCGGTCGCGGTCTTGATCGATGTACCCAGAAGGAAACAGCTCACACTTGTGCCTGGAGAGCCGCCGGAGTTCCCGCCGCCGGACGACGTCCCGCCGCCACCGCCACCACCGGCGCCGCTCGCGCCACCGCCGCCGTGGTTTCCGCCTCCGCCGCCTTTCCACCACGCCTTGCCGAGCGCGTGCGCGGGAGCGGCGGTCGCCGTAACAGCCGCTGCGCTGATGACAGCAACCCTGGCGCCGGCGGCCGCGGCCATGCCCAAAAAGTGACGTCTTGCCCGATTGATTGGCCTGTGCCCATCCCTAGCCGCCCACATTTCCTTCTCCTTTTTTATGGATTTTTCCATTGGATTTTCTCTTGCCTATCGTAACGGAACTTAGACGGGATTAGCCCATCACGTATTCGCGAATTCCCACGTGAAATAGACGTAGATGGGCGCAAAATAATGCTCCCGATCTACCTCTTTTACTTTCTTTGATTGAATGTTTAGGTGATTATGCAAGCATGCCGTTTAACGTAACTTTCCGTTACGGCAGCAGCGACTGCAGGTGGAACAGCCAACACAGTCTATTTATTTGATATTGAATGTGTAAATTCTTACGCTGGAGCTTATCTCGCCGTATGCGGAAGCAGCCCAGTCCGAGCTAGCTGGCATTATCTGCCCGACCTGAGCGAGGAGGACGCCGTATGGGCTCGGACATGATGCTGCGTTTGCCCTTTAGGCGTGTGATTTGAAAGTAGCGCTACCTAAAGGATATTATAGCCCCAACGGGCTAGCGCCAATATTGGAAAACGGCACCCATCCTGTTCGGCATCAGGAACAGCTGTTCGGCCCTGGTAAAACCGGCTTGCTCGCCCATGGCGATCCAATCGCCTGGAGACTCCGGAAAATCGGCCAGGCGGACATGGGCGTCCATGGCCGCGAATTCCTCGTCCGTGAGGGCGGCCCAGGCGGACCGCAGCGCGGTAAACCTGTCGAGCCATTCGTCCCGGCTCTCGCCGTCACGCAATGTCGGCTCCCAGATAAGGAAGAGGCCGCGACGGTCGAGCGCATCGTACACATGCCTGATGAGGCGGGCCTTGCCATCCGCCTGCAGGTGATGAAGCGACATTCCAATCCAGATGACGTCCACCGGATCGGTCCACGTCGCCATGGCGTCCGCAAAGTCGCAGCATCGCAACTCCGCGGGGCATTTGAGGATTGCGGTGGCGGCGCTGGCCAATTGGAGAGAGTCCGGCGAAAGGTCGATGCCGTAGTAGTGGGCGACGGGGCTCTCTTGGAGCATCCTCGACGAAGCGCTCGCATCGCCGCATGCGATGTCAAGAAATCTGAAAGGCCGCGCCATGTCCCGCGAGAGCACGTCGTTCAGGAGCCCATAGATCTCGCGATGAAACATGAGATTGGCGCCGACGATCTTGCGGTATGTCGCAAGCTGCCTGTTGAACATCGCTTGCGATTCATCACTGGCGGCGGCTTCGTCGATGGTCATGGCGAGCTCTCCGAAGGTGGGGGCGCCTGCAGCGCGCCGTCGGCACACAAATGCAGCGCGCGATAGACGGCGGTATGCGCCGGTGTCGGAACGCCGAGCGACTGTCCCAGCGAATGCATGCGCCCCGATAGCCAGCGGAGCTCCAGCGGCTTGCCGTGTGCAAGGTCGTTGGCCATCGACGACTTCGTCTCGGGCGGAAACTGGTGCCATAGCGTGTGGATACGCTCCACATAATCTGCCGTCATGGGATGGCCCGCGGCGGCAGCGACGGCGATACCCTCGTCGCGCAGCTGCTCGATGAACAGCCGGCTTTCTGGATCGGCGAGGATCGGACCGATCCCGGAGCGCATCAGCGCCGTGCCGCCGGAGAAGGCGCAAAGCGTCACGAATTTCATCCAGATGACTTGCCCGATGTCGTCGACGGCCTGCAGGTCGAGCCCGACTTTCCCGGCAGCGATCGAGAGGGCAGTGATCGTCGCGTCCTCGCGGCCGCCGGTCTTGAATTGGGCAACGCTGCCGAGATGGACGATCACGCCCGGCCGAGCGACATAGGTGGAAATATAGGCGGCACCGCCGATCACTTGGGAGCGCGGCACGAACCGCGAAAGTACATCGACGCTGTCTATGCCGTTCTGAAAGGTAACAACCCGCGTTTGGGGTCCAACGATCGGTACGATGGCCGCGGCCGCGGCCTCGACATCATAGAGCTTTACCGCGACGATCACGACGTCCGCCACGCCGATGTCGGAGGGCGTGTCGGTGGCCTGAACGGCGAGATTGAGATCGCCGAGTGGGCTCTCTAGGCGCAGCCCGTCCGCACGCATCGCTTCTAAGTGGCTACCGCGGGCAATGAAGACGACGTCCTCGCCCGCGAGGGCCAGTCGTGCGCCGAGATAGCCTCCGATGGCTCCCGAGCCCATCATCGCGATCCGCATCGTCGCCCCTCCGCCGCCACTACGCTGATTGCAGGCTTAAGATAGCAGTTTCCGTGTTTTCCGCACGGGCAATTGTATGGCCGCGATCGCAAACGCTCGGGAACCAATGGGGCCGGTTTCAGTTACTGCCCACGAACAGCGCAGTGAGGATCTCATGAATCACCTCGAACATGCCAAGCAGGTCGCGATGACGGCGCATGAGGGGCAGAGCGACAAGATCGGAAGGCCCTTTCTCGAACACTGCCGGCGGGTTGCCGCCGCCGTCAGCGGCGATGCGGCAAAGACCGTCGCCTATCTCCACGACGTCGTCGAAAAGGGAAATCACTGGACGCTGGACCGTCTGCGCGAAGAGGGTTTTGCCCGCGACACGATCGTTGCGGTGGATGCGATGACCCGGCGCACCGCAGAGACGCTCGAAGACTTTACCCGAAGAGCCATGTCCAATCCGTTGGCGCGCCCCGTGAAGCAGGCGGATCTCGAGGACAACCTTTGGCAATGCCTGGAGATCGGCGAAAATCCGGAAAAGTATGAGCGAGGCTTGGAGATCGTGGCCCTGGAGTTCGAACGGCGCTAGCCATCGGGCTGGAGATACCGGCCATAGGCTTCGCGGGGATTTCAGACGATATTCACGGCGCTGGCACTTGCCATGCATCTTTTTCCGGCAGTGGGCGTTTCACTATGGTCGTTGACGTTGTGGAGGTTGTCATGCAGCACGGAGGCCCTCAGGGGAACAAGTTCAACACTGCCGCCGACTTGCGGGCAGACCTTTCCGAAGCTGCGATGGAAGCGGAGGAGGGGGGTGTCGAAGGGCTGGCTGCCGCCCCCAGCTATGAAGCCGAGCATGCCGAACTTGCCAAGCTGCGGGCACAAATCGCGGAGCTGAGAAAGGAGCTGCTGGCCACACGCCTTCGCGCACGCGCCGTCATCAGATCCGAGGCCGGTTATTTGAACGCCAGCGCGCACGCGCAGCTAGGCGACTATCCATGGGTGAAGCTCTCTGCAGCGGCAGCGGCAGCGTTTGCCGTCGGCCGGTTGCTTCGCGGGGTACCGATCCTCTCGCTCGCCAGCTTTTTGCTCGTAAACCGCGAGACCTCGACAAGGCGCTGAGGATAGCTATCCCTCATGCTGCACTAGCCAGCCTTCCGGGGCGGCCACTCCGTAGGCGCCCCATTGATTTCAACGAGATTGAAGTCCGGGTCGCAGAAGTAGATTTGCGGAAATCCCGCCGGTCCGGTGCGGCGCGCAATCAGGGATTTTGGGTCGCCTTGCGGCAGATCTTCGCGAAAGCCGAGGCTCTTCAAACGATCGACGGCAGCCTCGAAATCGTCGGTACGGAACGCGAAATGGCAATCGGAAAGGTCGATCGTCGGCTCAGCGCGGAACGTGCCTTCGGGATTGAGGATGATATGCACGTGCAGGCTGCCACAGGCGAACCAAGCTCCATCCGTGCTGAAATTCGGCCGCGGGATTTCGGCGAGACCGATGACATCACGATAGAACKACCGTGATTTTTCCAGATCGGTGGTGACGATCGAGACGTGGTGCAAGGCAAGCGCCGGCATTCTTCTTCCCCCCGCAATACGTCGAGAGATAACAGCTATCGCGCTAAATTACCATCGCGGCAAACATCGCGCCGCTCGCATCCGACGGCTTTTCAGCAATGCCCTATCGGAACGCAACCTCGAGATTCTGTCGATCTTGCTCAACGATTCTGCAGTTCGTTTCGAAGCCTTCGCCCTTGATAACCAAGATGAACTCCGGCGGAATACCCGCCGAATTCGAAACACAGATACCTGCCCCATCCGCGCCGAGGGATTTGACCGTGCAATCGATGGTGGAGCGCCGATCGTTGAACAGGATCGAGCCCGCCTTGAGGACACGCCGGCGGGAGCCCATCTGATGGCTTGCCTGGAACGAGCTCCAGGAAACACAGCGGTTCCGTCCCTCGTTCTTAGCCCGATACATTGCGGCGTCCGCCTGCGCTAGCAGCGTGTCGAAGTCCTTGGCGACGATCGACAGTCCCGCTATCCCGAAGCTCGCGGTCACGCTCAGGGGAACGTCGGCGCCGCCGATGCTCTGCGACTTAATCCCCATCCTCAATTTTTCGGCGACCAGGATGGCGGCTTCCGGGCCGACATTCGGAAGCATAACGGCGAACTCCTCACCGCCGAGGCGCCCGAAAACATCCTCTGCGCGGAGAATTTTCTTGCAGGTGGCGGCGACCGCCTTGAGAACGTCGTCGCCCGCGGCGTGGCCATGCGTGTCGTTGACTGACTTGAAATGATCGACGTCGAGGACGATGCAGTGCAGAGCGGTCTGCTGTCGTCGCGCCGCGGAGATGAGCTGATCGGCTTCCTCTCGGAAGGCGCGCCGTGTCAGGACTTCCGTCAAGCCGTCCGTGGCCGCCGATTGCAGCAGCTCGATCCGGTCCATCGCGACTGCGGCCAGTTCCTCAAGGATGACGAGATCCCGGGCGCTGAACGATCTCGGCCGGCGATCGATCGCACATACTGTGCCGATCGTGTGTCCCTCCTTCGTTTTCAGCGGGACACCGGCATAAAAGCGAATGCTGCTATCGCCGGTTACGGCCGGGTGCTCCGAAAATCGCCAGTCCTTCGTCGCATCCTGCACGACGACCGGTTCTTCGGAGGACACGACATACCGGCAGAAGGAATCTTCGCGCGGCACTTCATCGGCGAGAAGACCCGAGCAGGACTTATACCACTGCCGGTGCGCGTCGATCAAAGACACGAGCCCGATATCGATGGCGAAAATTTCCTTGATCAATCTCACCACTCGCTCAAGACCTTCGTCCCTTGGACTGTCGAGCAGGTCCAGCCGTTCAAGCGCAGCAAGGCGCTCGGCTTCCCGAAGCTTGACCTCGGACGTTGACTTTCCAAACACCCCAGCAATCACCACTTCCCCATTTCCTTCATAGTTGGCCGCAGCGACCATACGTTCATAGATTGGTGAAAAAATCGGATATGCGTGAGAAGTGTGATGGGGAGGCGGGCTTGGGAGCCGAGTGTGGAATTTCTCATCTGAGCAGTGGCGGCTCTTGGCGCGCGAAGCAGACGTCGCCTCCGCAGCGGATGGCGGGACGGTTTACTGAAATTTCAGGGTGGCGGTGGGAAAGGAAGAGTTCGGATGACGCCGAAGCCCAATCAATCAATCTTTCCTGTTGCGCCATTGGTTTCCAAACTTTGCAAGGTATCGGCGGCCGACCAGCAGACTGAGGACCACTATCACTGCGGCGAAGATCAACAGTTCGGTCGAACCATCGCCGCCATCTGGGGAAAGGCCAAACCAACGCTCGATAAAGTCCATAGTTGCCTCCAAACGGATTGAATAGAAATCAAAGTCTCGCGCCAGTCCCGCAACTCTTTGCGGGGACTTCGATGCGGAAGCGCTACGAAGACGGGTTAGTCTTCACGATCCTCGCGATCTTCACGCCAATCTTCCTCTTCGTCACAGCAATCATCGCATTCCCCGCAAGAACAGTCGCCGTGGTGGTGGTCACAGCACCCTTTCTTGCAATCATCGCAGTCCTTCTTGCAGCCGCAGTCGTTCCAGATCGTGTACGCCATGACGTCGAGGGTTATGACGGGGTTGTCCGGGTCGTCGCTGGTGATGATGAGTTCGCAACATCGAGGGCATTTTTCCGTGGCCTTGTAGCGGATCAAGACATTCAGGCACGATCCGGGATGGAGCGTTGCCGGGAAGGGGTTGTTGATCAGGCGCCAGTGCCGGCTCTTACGTTTGAAGGCAACGCTGGTCACGTGCAGCTTGCAGTCGCCAATGTTGCAGATCGCGATCGTTCGCTCGGCACGGCAACAGGCCCTGACGCCGCCGAAGCAGGTCGATCCGGTGATGGTGATCTTCCCGGAGGGTGCGCAGCCATAAAGCGAGATGCTTTTAGTGCCCGATGGGTCGTCGCTGCTGATGTCGATCGTGGCCGACTTTGCTCCGAAGCTCGTCGGTTCAAATCGGATGGGCAAATCAATGGAGCCGCTGGCCGCGATCGTGATTGGATAGGTCGATACGCTAGGCACGATAAAATCGCCCCCGGAGGAAACGATTGCGGTTATTGAAAGCGTGCATCCGCCGTTATTGAAGACGGTCAGCGGTTTATCGGCAAACGAACCCACGCACACATTGCCGAAATTGCCGGCGTTGGCGACCATAAGGTTGAGCCGCGGCGCGGGCGCAGTTCCCGAAACGGCGATTTGGCGGACGCCACCGGGTTCGTTGCTTAGAATGGTGATTGTTGCGGATTTCGCGCCGAGGCTTGCCGGCTCGAACCGGATTGGCAGCGTGAGGCTAGACCCAGAACCTACCAGAAGCGGGAAGGAAACCACATTTGGCGCGAGGAACTCCGTCGACGAGGAACTGACGCTGAATATCAGCAATGGGCAGGTGCCGCGGTTGTTGATCGTCAGGTCCTTGTCGGCAATCGATCCCAGACAGACGTTGCCGAAGTCGCCGCTATCGGCAATCGCCGTGACCAAGACTGCGGTACCACGGGTGCCCGTTGCCGACAGATCCACGACCGGCGCATTCGGATCGTTGCTGGCGATGCGTATGGTCGCGGTTTCCAAGCCGCTTGCCGCGGTCGGATCGTACTTAATCGTGAAATCGACGTGTTCACCCGGCGCAATCACTAGCGGGGTTCCAGGCGTCGCCAGCACGGAGAAGCTGGCGGAGCCCATCAAGCGCTGGACGCTGGTGATCGTCAGATCGCTCATTCCGACGTTAAATATCTCAAGGGTCAGATATTGCGGCCCCTGGCAGACCGTTCCAAAGGCAAGATCGTGTTCCAGGTTGACCGCGATCGACGGGCCTTGCGTTTTGACGAAGGCGAATGCGCCCCGCCCATAGGTGGCTGCGTGCAGGATCCCGTTCCTGAGCACGAGGTCGAACACGGGAACGCGCGGGAAATGAATATCGTCAAGTATCGTCCATGACGAACCACCGTCGACGGATCGGACGACGCCGAAGTCGGTGCCCGCGTAGATGGTCGTCGGATTGTCCGTGCCGTCAAGCGCCAGGGCGTTGAACGGAATATTCAGTGGCGGCGAAATATCGGTCCAGGCCGCGGCGCTGAGGGTCGTGCGGAAGACATGGCCGATGTTCCCCGCGCCGCCGTTGAGGCCGCCCATCACGGCATAAAGCGTCGTTGGATCATTCGGATCGAAGGCCACGCGAGCAACGTTTCGTGGCGGCAGATTGCGCGTGATGTCGGTGAACGTCACGCCAGTAGGTGGCCCGACCGTTGCCGCAAGTGCATTTGTTGAAACGAAGACCCGATTGGAGACGCCGATCACGACGTTGTTGCCATTGGTCGGCGCGACGTCGATATCCCCCGTCGTGGCAATGGGCGAAAGGATGCGCCAGCTGTTGCCGCCATCGCGGCTTTGCCAGAGATTTTGATTGCCGCTTGCATAGACAATGCCAGCAGCGCTCGGATCGGTGGCCAGCGGCGAGAGATAGCACCCTGCGTCACTGGTCGTGCCCCACGGGGTGATGTCTGTCGGGAAGGTTGCCCCGTCGTCCGTCGAGCGCCAAATCCGCGTGCAAGGCGCGGGCGACCAGAAGCCGCTGGTGCAATAGACCTGTCCAGCGGTGGTCCCGTCATAGACGACGTCCCAGCCGTCACCGCCCTGGCCGGCGACCCAGCCGAGGTTCGTTGCGCCGACGTTTGTCTGTGTGCCGTTGTCCTGGAGCGCGCCGAGATTGTTGGTGCCGGCGGCATTCATGTCGATGTTGTAGAAGAGCGCGGTCTGCAGGCCTCCCGAGCTCAATGCCGTCCAGTTGACGCCGTCGGTGGATCGGTAGAGGCCGCCGTCATTGCCGCAATACACGATCGACGCCAACGGAGCGGGCTGGCGGACGAAGGCCCAGGCATGATTGTCGGCATGAATGCCGCTCAAGGCGGTGAACGAATTGCCTGAGTTGGTCGACCGTGCATGACCCACCGCCCCGAAGTAGATGATATCGTTGGCACCGTCTCCGGGCGAGCCAGGATCGACGCCGAAATTGAAGCTGTACCCGCCCTGCGTGCCGGTGGGCATGCCCGTAGCGGTCCGTTGTGCCCAGGTCGCGCCCTGGTCGGTACTGAGAAAGATGCCGACCGGATCGGGGGCGCCGCCTGTTCCCTGGAGCGTCGCGTAGATGACCCGGACCCCAGCCGCGTTGGGCGGGGAAGTTGGCGGCGCAATTGCAACGATCGTCTTGCCAAACCCTGCTGGTGACGCCCCAATCGCGGCGCTGACAGCGGGCGTCGTGCCGTTCAGGATCTGCGTCCAGTTCTGGCCGCCGTCGTTTGAGCGGAAAACGCCGCGTCCGGAAATTCCCGCGTAGAGCACACGGGCGGCGGCGGGAGTAGACGTGTCGAGCACCAGCGAGCGAGCATCGCCGCCGCTGCCAACGCCCTGCGTCCAGTTCAATCCGCCATCTGTGGATCGATAGCAGCCACCCGTGGAAGCCAGATAGACGATGTTGCTATTGGCAGGGTCGACCGTGATGACGTTGACCCACTGGTTGACGAACTGAAGGGCATTGCCGGTGTTGCCGGCCGGATAGCCGGACCCCAGTCTGATCCAGCTTGAGCCGCCATCCGTCGACTTGAACAGGCCCGCCTGGGGCTGCGCCGACACCCGCCGACTGGTCCCGACATAGATGACATCCGTATTGTTGGGGTCGATGGCCAATGCGCCGGGTTCGCCGACACCAAGGGCAAGCTGTCGGTCGAAGATCGGGCTCCATGACGTGCCACCGTCGTCCGTGCGCCAAACGCCGCCACCGGCGGTGCCGATATAGATGAGATTTGGATTGGCCGGGTTTATTGCTATGGCCGAGACAAGGCCACTGACGGGAGAGCCGCCCTGAGCTATTGGACTAGGACCGATTGGAGTCCAGACGGTTCCGTTCAGGCTCATGGCAACTGCTCCTCATTTGGTGTCGCTGTCGCTCTTCGGCTTCTGGTCCTGATCTTCTTCCGACGGACCCTTGTCAGAGGGAACCTTGACATCCGTAGGGGGCCGCATCACCGACCCTTGCAAACTTCTCCATTCATCGAGCGCCCGCTCATATGCGTCGGGTGTCAGCTCGGGTCCCCCTCGCATACGCCGCTCAAGGATTTCCTGATGTACGCGATGCTCCCGGCCATCTGACTTGTGCCGTGGCCTATCACCGTCCTGGGTGGGCTGCTGTTGGGTAGGTGTTCGACCTCCCCGGCCTTTTGGAATCTTCGGCATTGCCATTTTTCTCCTCAACGGTCCTGGTTCACCATTCCACGACCGAAAGTGCATGCTAGGCCTGAACCCACCTCAATCGCAGAGGCTCCTCTCTTGACCTCACGCGAACATTCCGTCGTGCTTGAACCAGCGGTATCGACGTACAACTACGAGCACTGTGCAGGGATCTGCGTAGAAGATCTGAGACTGTCAACGACTGGAGATGCGAGCAAATTGCCCCGCACTTTACTGGGGTGGCTGTTGCCCAGTTGTGCCCTTCGCCGCCCAAAGCAGCTTGCCCGGAGACTCTACATCATCGCAAACTTTATGCAAAGGTTCCGTCGGTCGGCATGTGGTTGTATCTACCGCATGAGTTGGTCAATTACCCTGCGATCGGGGTATCCGCCGAGCGTCACCGCTTCCTGCTCGCACGCAATACAATTTCGTCTGATCCCTTTGCATCGCCCGCATCAGGAGCTAATCAAGCGGAGCACTTCTACGCGAGTGCCCCATAGACTGTGACGACATCACCTCTACCTTAGTGCTTGACCGCTTCACTTTTCGTCGGCTGCCGCCAGCCGTCGACCACTTTCGTTTCATATCAATTATCAATGGAAGGACTTGAGGCATGGGTAAGACCAACGGCTGGGGCATCCTTGCGACCGGATGGATCGCGGAACTATTCACGCAGGACCTCATCGCCGCCGGTTTGAAGGTCGCGGCGGTCGGATCGCGTTCCGAGGCGAAGGCGACGGCCTTCGCGGAGCAGTTCGATATCGCAAAGGCCCACGGCAGCTACGAGGCGTTAGTGGCCGATCCCGACGTGGACATCATCTATGTGGCTACCCCGCATCCCCATCATGCCGAGGCTGCGCTGCTCGCCCTTGAAGCGGGCAAGCATGTCCTCGTCGAAAAGCCGTTTACGTTGAATGCGCACGAAGCCCGCCTGATCGTTGACATGGCGCGTGAAAAAAACCTTGTGGTCCTCGAAGCGATGTGGACCCGCTTCCTTCCCCATATGAAGCGTATCCACGAGATCATCGGTTCAGGCACCCTCGGCGAACTGCGCTCGCTCTCGGCGGAGCATCGCCAGTTCCTTCCCACGGATCCAGCGCATCGGCTGAACGCACTCGAGCTCGGCGGCGGAGCGCTTCTGGATCTTGGGATCTATCCCATTTCCTTCGCATTCGACATTCTTGGTGCTCCGACGTCCGTGCAGGCGATGGCGCGTTTTCAAGCGACTGGAGCCGACGCCCTAGTCGCCACCGTCATGGAACACCGGGGCGGAGCGATTTCGACAACAGTGTCCACCTTGGATTCGGCGGGTCCGAACGTTGCTGTCGTTTATGGAACAAAGGCCCGCATAGAGATCGCGACGGTCTGGTACCAGCCGACCTCCTTCAAGGTCATCGATCAGAACGGTGCGGTCCTCGAGCAATTCGACGAAACGGTATCCGGTCGGGGCATGCAGTTTCAGGCATTCGAGATGGAAGCGCTGGTACAATCGGGGCAGTGGTCAGAACGCATGCCGCCCGATCAGAGCGTCGAAATCATGCAGACGCTCGACACGATCAGGCAGCAGATAGGACTGGTCTATCCGGGAGAACGTTAGATCACGCCTCGTCGAGCGCCTGGTTCAAATCGGCGACAAGGTCGTCGCGATGCTCGATGCCGATCGAAAGCCTGATTGTCGATTCCAACACGCCGATACGCTGACGTACGTCTGCCGGTACGCCGGAATGCGTCATCGTCGCGGGATGAGAGGCAAGAGATTCCGTTCCGCCAAGGCTTACGGCAAGCTTGAAGATCTTCAGCGCGTTCAAAAACTTGAACGACGCGGGTTGACCGCCCTTGATGTCGAACGAGAAGGTCGAACCCGCGCCGCTGCACTGGGTAATGAAGGTGCGGCCTAAAGCGGAGCCCGGATCGGCGTAGGGCAGGTAGTGGATCTTCTCGACCTTGGGGTGGTCCCGCAGGAAGTCCGCCACGACTTTCGCGTTGCTGTTTGCGCGCTCCATGCGGATCTGCAGGGTTTCCAACGACCGCCCGAGCATCCAGCAGGAATGCGGATCGAGCTGGGTTCCGATCGAGCCCCGCAACGCCTTCAGCTGGGTTACGATCGCCTTGCTGCCAAGTGCCGCGCCCGCGATCAGGTCGGAATGCCCACCAACATACTTGGTGAGAGAGTAGAGGGATATGTCCGCCCCATGCTCGATCGGCCGCTGGAAGACCGGTCCGAGCAGCGTGTTATCGCAGGCGACGACAGGCTTGTGTCCCTGCTTCTCTCCAATGGCGTCCGCAATCCGTCGGATCATCGCGATGTCGACGAGACTGTTGGTTGGATTGGCGGGCGTCTCCACAAGGATGACGGAGACACGACCCCGGGCCATCGCTTCATGCGCGGCGGCGTTCACCGACGCCTCATCGACACCGTCGGCGAACCCAATGGCTGAGACGCCAAGGTTGCGGAATGTCTTTGCGAGCAAGGTTTCGGTGCCCCCGTAGAGCGGCTGCGAATGCAGGATAGCGTCGCCCGGTCGAACGAAGGCAAGTAGAGTGGTGGAGATGGCCGACATGCCCGACGAGAAGACCGCCCCGCTTTCCGTCCCCTCGTAGACAGCGAGGCGGTCCTCGACGATCTCACTGTTCGGATGGTTGAAGCGCGAATAGACGAGGCCGGCGCCCCTGCCTTCCGGCGGCACCTTTCGACCTGAGACATAGTCGAAGAAATCTCGGCCGTCCTCGGCGGACCTGAAGACGAAGGTCGATGTCAGAAAGACCGGTGGCTTCACCGCGCCTTCCGATAGCTCGGGGTCATACCCGTAGTTCAACATCTGCGTTTCGGGATGGAGGGCTTGATTTCCGATATGGGTTCTCGGCGGGTGGGGCGCAGTCATCGAACGTCTCCTTCATCGAGATTGCGGGCTCAACGTCTCGGACCAAGGACAATCCGAACGGAGGGCCAGTGGTATCTCGAGCGTCGGCGCGTCGTTGGAAGACTAGCAGAAATGCAAGCGCTGCCCATCGGGAATAGGCCTTCGGTGCTCGCCTAAGCGTCGTTTTGGGAGGATCGCCCGCCGCCGCCGGTATGAAGTTCTACAGCGGGGTTGTTTTCGCTGTCGGGGCTGCTTTGGGTGAGGTTCCGGTCTGCCGGAGCAGACCGGAACCATTTGAGATCAGGCAGCCTTTTCAGCGTTCTGATTGACGACCTTCGTCGCAATCGAGGTGAGTGCGATGTCGGTGGCCTGCTCTTCGTCGAGCGTCGTCTGCAAGAGCTTGGCGGCATCCTTCATGCCGAGTTCCAGCGCCCAGGTCCTGAGCGTGCCGTAGCGCGACATCTCATAGTGCTCGACCGCCTGAGCGGCTGAAAGCAGTCCGGCGTCGAGGGCAGGGGTGCCCTTATATTCATCGATGATCTCGGCACCTTCCTTGACGATGCCCATGATGGCGTCGCAGGTCTTCGCCTCCGGCTTCTTGCCGATGATCTTGAAGACCTCCTCCAGGCGTTGCACGTGGACCTTGGTTTCCGCGAGATGCTTGGTGAAGGCGTCCTTGAGCTGCTTGCTATTGGCGGCCTCACTCATCTTCGGCAGTGTCGCGACGATCTTGTTTTCGGCGAAGTACACATCCTTCAGGGTGTCGTGGAAAAGAACGTCCAGTGTTTTGGGTTCCTTGGCCATGGGTGGCTCCTCAAGTTTTTATGTTGGCTTCACGCGCCAGCGGGAGTGCTCGGCGGTGTGGGTACGGCCGCCCGGGAGGGGGCCCGTACCCGTGCGGTCACAAAGCCGATCGGCGGGGATAGCGATCGCGTTCCTGTTCGATCTGCTCGGGTGCATAGGGGTCGAGAGTGTCGTCGAACGTGGACCAACCTTCCTCTGCATAGAGCGCCCTACGTTCCACCGGATCGACCCAGTTGGAACGCTCCAGGATCGCCTGGGCTTCCGGGACGAGAGAATCGTCCACCTTCGCGGTCACCAGCGACCCGCCGCGGCGAACACCTTCGGCGTAGAGATTGGCGTCATCCTCGGACACGCCGGAATCGGTCAAGGCGCCGATAAGGCCGCCCGTCGCGCCGCCGGCGACCGCGCCTGCAACTGCGCCGACCGCCGTCGCCGCAAGCCAGCCGGCGGCGACCACTGGGCCGACGCCGGGGATGGCCATGATGCCAAGCCCAGTCAGAAGACCGCCAGCACCGCCGACGACCGCGCCAACGCCGGCGCCGGATTCAGCCCCCGTTGCCGCACCCGACTGATTTACGGAATGGCGGTCGTTCGCGTTGTTGGATACGATGCTGATGTCGTCTGAGGGAACGCCCGCAGCTTCAAGGGCGCTGACTGCGGAACTTGCGTCCGTATAGTCGTCGAAAAGTCCGGTAACAGTTCTCATAAAAATTCTCCTGAATTGGTTTGATGGTCGTCGATGATCACATGGTTACGATGTTGCCCTGGTAATCGAGGCTGACCTTGGCGGGCTTCCCATCCTTGGTTGCGGAAGCCTGCCAGACGCCCTTGTCGTCGAGCTTCAAGTCTGTGACGTCGGCGAAGCCGGCCTTTTCGATACGGTCCTTGGCCTGCGCTTCGGTGAAGCTATTGGCCCCTGCGACGGGCGCTGTGGGGTTGGTGGTGTCAGGTGTCGCGACAGCAGGAGTGTTGCCGTCTGTCGACGGTGCAGGCGTCGTCTGGGCAGCAGCATTCAACGCCGACGCTCCTGCGAGCGCCGCAGCAATAATCAATATTTTCATTGTTTTTCCTCGTTTTCCCGGATCGTGGTTTTCACGATCCTTGAGTTTAGAACTCGCCCTGTGGCGTTAAGTTCCGCTGGGGGAGGCGAGTTTCTCTTCGAAGCAGGTGGCCGCGGTGTGCGGCGTCCAACCCGCGATGAAGATCGTTGCGACAACCCACATGAAGCCATGCGCGGTGTCGCGGAATTGCGTCGTCAAGCAGGGGCCCTTCCATGACTCCGCTGCAGACAAACGACGAAACTCAGTCGGGCAATTGAGGCCGATCGCTTCAATCCGAGCGGGGTGCGCCATCGGCGTTGAGCGGCTTTAAATGATCGGGGGTCGGTGCGGTCGCGAGAAGCGAACTCTCGGAGCTTGGTGCCTTGGCGGCGTCGCTTGCATTTGGAAGCAAAAGCCAAACCGCGACCGCCACCACGATCAACAAGAGGCCAGAACACAGCACCCAACTTGTTTTTCCGGCCTTTATTGGGGTCGTTCTAATATCAAGCTGTCTTTTTGATATTGTCACGGCGTGTCTTCCTTTGCTGTTGGTGCCAATCAACGGCGTTCCTGAGCTATGGTTCCAATCAGCGGATCTCCGTGGTGCGATTTTCCGAACGATAGATGCCGAGCAATCCCCCGATGGACCGGATGTGCCCTCGGCTGCCGCGCTCGCCGTGATAGCGAAAGTAGTGGCTAGGCACTTCCACGATTGAACCTCTCAGACAGGCCGTGCTCGCTCGCGCGTGCACCGATGGTCGGGGCGGCGAGCAGTTTTTCAGCGCCGCGCAGGACTTGGAACATCAAATCGGGGGGATGCTGCCGTTCCTGGAACGGTATGGCTTCGCTGGCGTTCCTTGTGAGCGACGATCGAAGCATCTCTTTTGACGACGGATGTCGAAACGCGCGAGAGTTTTTCAACGAGCCACTATGGCATTGGCATGACATCGAAACCCAGGATCAGCCACCCAATGGAAGCACCTCCTCTGGAACGCAAACTAGCAGCGATAATGGCCGCCGATGTCGAGGGCTATGCACGGCTGATGCATGCAAATGAGGAGCGCACACTCGCGACCCTAACTGCGCATCGGGCGATCATCGACGCATTGATAGAGAGCGCCAGCGGACAGATCTTTGGCACCGCCGGTGATAGCGTGCTGGCTGAATTCACAAGCGTTGTCCACGCTTTCAACTGTGCCGTTGGCATTCAGCAAGCGCTCCATCACGCCAACGCCGATGTCCCTGATGATGAGCGAATGGAGTTTCGTATTGGCATCAATGTTGGCGACGTGATGGTCAAGGATGGCGACATCTTTGGCGACGGCGTCAACATCGCGGCGCGTCTGGAGGGGCTGGCCGAAGCCGGAGGAATCTGTGTGACACGAGGCGTGCGCGACCATCTTCGTGATCGCGTCGATGCCAACTTCGAGGATCTTGGCGAGCACAGCGTCAAGAACATTGGCCGGCCGGTTCGTGTTTTCAAGGCGCTTTTCGATCGTGACGCAGGGCAGGCCTTCACCGCCGGTGCCGTTTCTGCGGAGGTCGATGACGCAGGAGAGAGCGCGGTGGTCTCCGATCCCGCACCGACACCAGGCACTGAAGATCCTGCGGAGATCGCATTTTGGGAATCAGTGCAGGCGAAGGACGATCCGGAGGAATATCGGCTCTATCTGGAGAGGTTTCCCGAAGGCACCTTCGCGGACTTGGCCAGAGCGCGGATGGAAGGCAAGGCCCCCAACGACGAAGCGGATGTTGAGGTGGCTTTCTGGGAAAGCGTTCGAGACAGTGAAAACGAGTCCATGGTGAATGCCTATATCGAACGGTATCCGAACGGGAGATTTGTCAGTCTTGCGGAAATTCTGGTCCGGGACCTGAGAGAATCCTAAGGGCAAGCGCGGCAGGTTTATGACCAATGGCAGCATGGGAAGGCGGGTCGCGACATGCCGGCGACCCGCTTCGTCCCTGTTGTCAACGCATCAGGCCCGCCGACCGCAATGCATCCTCGATGGTCTTTAAGATCGCATTGGAGGCCGGGGTCTCCTCAAGGTTTGGCAGTACGGTATCGGCTTTTCCCGCCGCCGGGCGAGTTTCCGAAGCGGGCGACACAACGATTTCTGCCGTGGGTGACGTCCGCCTTTCGAACGACGCGGTCAATCCCCAGGACCGCGCGATGTGGCGTGTGGAGGAGATTCCGACATCCAGCATGAAAGGCCCTGCGGCCCCACAGGCATCAACTCCCGTGGTAGCCAGCGGCGTCCCGTGGCCCATCCCGTCAATACTGATGAAATCGATTACCTCCCGGCCATCCTTGTCGCACCAGACCTGCCGTGGGAATCCGTCCGAGACTTCCGATCGCGTCGGTGAGCGAGCAAGCTTGTGAACCTCGCGCCACTGCCCGAGGATTGCGCGCGCGTTGGATGGTGTGACGGTATGATCCTGGGTGCCGTGCCAAACGGAGATCGTCGGCCATGGTCCCTTGTGGGAGGATGCGCCGAGCACCTTCTGCCCGAGTTCGTGGATCGGCGGCATACCCTGTCCGCGCATGCGATCGAAGGCCTCGGGCATGGTCGACGTCGTTCCATAAGGAAGCCCGGCGATGATCGCTCCGCCTGAAAACACCTCGGGATAGGTCGCCAGCATGACGGACGTCATGGCCCCGCCGGCGGAGAGACCGGTGATAAAGATACGCCGCGTGTCGATGCCATGCCTGTCGATCATCATGTCGATCATCTGGCGGATCGAAGCCGCCTCACCGCCATCGCGCCGACTGTCTTCCGGCGTGAACCAGTTGAAGCAGAGATTGGGATTGTTCGAGCGCTGCTGCTCCGGAAAGAGCAGCGCAAAGCCGTATTCATCCGCGAGCTGCGACCAGCCCGAGCCATGATCGTATCCCGCCGCCGTTTGCGTGCATCCGTGAAGAACGACCACCAAGGCGGCACCCTTCTCAAGATCGGGTGGCGTATAGGCTCTGGCAACAAGATTGCCCG
This sequence comes from Rhizobium sp. RAF56, assembly GCF_052113965.1. Taxonomy (NCBI): domain Bacteria; kingdom Pseudomonadati; phylum Pseudomonadota; class Alphaproteobacteria; order Hyphomicrobiales; family Rhizobiaceae; genus Rhizobium; species Rhizobium sp. RAF56. The sequence goes on along the minus strand of NZ_JBFRDU010000010.1, from coordinate 48,765 downwards.
GATTGGCGGTCGATGGAGTGAGCGTGTGCAATCGGTCTGGCGTCGAATGGCCGCCGTGGCGGCTTGCGTCGCGAAACGCGGCCAATCTCTTGACCGTATCGGACAGATTTCTCATGAGCTTCCCTCTGACTGCCGGGGCCGGGATGGTCCTGACGAAAAAGCTAAACGTCGCGGAGAGAGAAAGGTTGCTGCGCTGCACAAATAGAAACGATGCCGCGTCGAGAAGCCATCCGTCGAGCTCCTGGTTCACGTCGGCATGCTCTATGCCGATCGACAGCAAGGCCTCCGATCTCCTCCGCGATCACCAGGAGGAGACCGTTGGCTATCTGCCGTGCAATCGAGGCTAGGACGATGTCCGTGGCTTGCTCTTGGTCGAGTTCGCCGGCTCGCGGCGCGGCTTTGCGCGCCGCTGCTCGGCCGCTTTTGCTGCCGCTTCTCGCGCCTCCCGTTCGAGGCGCTGCGCTCTCAGCTTGGCGGTCTTCAAGTCGCGGTCACGAACGCGCTTGTCGATAATCTCATAAGCGGCTGCCGTCGTGGCGTCCAGCTTTGCGGTTCCCGTCAGGGATCTGACTTTTGTAACTTGTTGTTCCATATAGCCGAAATAGGGCGTGGGCGAAGATTGGCAATGGGGAATGCGCAGCTGGACTGTCGCCACGACGAATTGGAAGCCGGTTTCCGAACTGTGATCCAGTCGCAGAAAAGCCTGCCGCATCTCTGCGACAGGCTTCAAAATGCGCCGGGAAATGGTCAGGCCTTGTCTACTACCTTCTTGACCGCTTCCTTGGCTTCACCCTTTGCCTGCTGGGCGTCGCCCTTGGCTTCCTGAGCCATTCCCTTCGCCTGCATTTCCTTGTTGCCGACGGCCTTGCCGACACCTTGGCGTGCCTGGCCTGCGAGTTCGTTTGCCTTGCCGGAAATTTTGTCTGCAGTACTACCCATGTTTTTCTCCTTAGGGACTTTAGCGTCCTGCAAGGTCAACTATGTCCGAGACGGTTTGTTCCGAGCGTCCGCATACAAAGCCATAGGGAAAACGCCGTGGGCAAAGCCGTGGGCTGACGCGAACAATCTGGCTGAAAATCGCGCAGAAGCGGCCAGCGAGGTCGTTTGGCCCCGTTGTATGATGGCGTAGAGTCAGTTGAATTTCTATCAAGCTCGCTGGATCGGTCGGCTATGACGCGATCCGGCTCACCGGCGCAACAGAAGACGGAGAGAAGTCCGTACCGATGCGGCGAATACCCTTGGGCCGCGATGCATTCCGATTGGCGTCATGGAGCCGGCACTCATCTGGACAACGAAGTATCCGTTGCCTTTTACCTCGGTCAGTAGATCGGCGCGAACCTCTCCGGAGGTGACAACCTTGACTTGCCGCCATTTTTCCCTGGCGACGGACATCGGAAGGGGAAACCCTTCTTTCAGCAGCAGTGTCAGGTTCGGCGCGTCATCGGACTTGTAGATGCCAACTCTCATCGAGCTTGTCTCCGAACTGCGTAATTTACAGAACCGTCATATATTGCGACGCACAAAAGGATTTTGGCAATGCCTTTTCGACGAAGCAGGCGACCGCGGTTGATCTGAAGGCTGCCCAACCGTCGTGTAGTCGGCCAAATGGCTGCGGAACCGAGCGCTTTGGGCAATCGCCCACATGATTGTATACATTAGATAGGTTTGAGCCTAAAAAATAAGCTATTTATAGCTGATGCACGAATTATGGCCATTATTCCGCATTCGGCGTAAATGCCGCCGGAATAACGGCGTCAAATTTCCTTTTATATTTCAATAAATTAAGATCTATTCTCTGTCTGGCATACAATTTGCGTTTCTCCCTCGGGGCGCATGCTGCGCCGTTTTAGAGGGAGCCTCCTATGTCGACGTTCGAACTTTCCCGCCGCTCCTTGATCAAGGCCGGCGCTGCGAGTTTTGCCGCTTCCGCCTTGCCGTTTTCCTTCGCGCGCGCCCAAGCCGCCGTCACGGTCGGCATCGTCTATGTCGGCCCGCGCGATGACTTCGGTTGGAACCAGGCCCATGCCGTCGCCGCGCAGGCGCTGAAGGGGGTGCCGGGGGTCACGGTCGTAGAGGAAGAGAATGTGCCGGAGACCGACGCGGTCTCCAAATCGATGGAGTCGATGATCAATATCGACGGCGCAAACCTGATCCTTGCCACTTCCTTTGGCTACTACAAGCCGTTCGTGCTCGACATTGCCAAGAAGTATCCCGACACCCAGGTTCGCCATGCCGCGCCGCTGTGGAACAAGGATACGGATCCCAAGAATGCCGGTTCCTACTTCCCCTACCTGAACCAGGCGCACTATGTGAATGGCGTGGCCGCCGGCCTGTCTTCGAAGACAGGGAAAATCGGCTTCGTCGCCGCAAAGCCCATCCCCTCGGTTTTGTCCAACATCAATTCGGTGTTGCTGGGCGCGCGCAGCGTCAATCCCGCGGCAACCGTTCACGTTATTTTCACCGGCGAGTGGTCGCTCCCCGTACGCGAGGCTGAATCCACCAACGCTCTCGTGGATTCAGGCTGCGAGGTCATTACCTGCCACGTCGATAGCCCGAAGGTGGTGATCGAGACGGCGGAAGGCCGTGGCGTCAAGACATGCGGTCACAATGCTTCTCAGGCTTCGCTTGCGCCCAAGGGATTCATCACCGGGGCGGAGTACAAATGGGAGACCATCTACAAGTCCTATGCTGCCGATATCGCGGCCGGCAAGGAACTGCCGAACTTCCTCGTCGGCGGCTACGACAAGGATATGCTCCGCAACACTCCCTACGGTGCCGGAGCGACCCCAGAGGCCACCAAGGCCGCCGATGCCGCGATCGAGGCGCTGAGGAAAGGCACTCCGATCTACACGGGCACGCTCAAGGACAATACCGGCAAGGTCGTGGTCGACAAGGAGTACGGCAACTACGATCCGTATCTCGATGGCATGAACTGGCTTCTCGAAGGCGTCGAAGGCTCGATCACCTGACCTCAGGCGGCCTGACGGGCGCGCGGCTGGCGCGCCTGGCTCTTCTTTTATTGAATGAAGGAGCAAGACGATGGGCCTGGAAGCCATCGCGCCAAGGACGATCGTGAAGGTGCCATCGCTCGCGACGATGAAATTTGCCGAAGCGCTCTGCATCCCGGTCGCAGCGCTTCTGGTTTCGGCGCTGCTGTTCTCCGTCTTCCTGCTGGCGCTCGGCAAGTCGCCGATCACGTTCTATTCGCTGATCTGGACCGGCGGCTTTGGATCGTCCTTCTCTTTCCAGAACTCGCTGCAGCGCGCCGCTCCGTTGGTCCTGACCGGGCTCGCCTTTGCAATCCCCGCCCGGATCGGGCTGACGATGATCGGGGGCGAGGGCGCGTTGGTGCTCGGCGGCTTCAGCGCGGCGGCGATAGCGATCCCGCTTGTAAAGTCCGGCATCCCGCCCTTCCTCACGCTGCCGATCATGGCGCTCGCCGGCATGGCGGCGGGTGGCTTCTGGATCGGACTGACGGGCTGGCTCCGACACTACCGTGGCGTCAACGAGACGATTGCTTCGCTGCTCCTGTCATACATCGCCATCGCCATCATGAATTTCTTCGTTGAAGGAGTGCTGCGCGATCCTGCCTCGGCAAACAAGCCTTCGACCATGCCCATCGGCGATGCCTATCGGGTCGGCGCCATACCCGGCACGGATGTGCATTGGGGCTTGGCGGCGGGCATTGTTCTCGCCGTCCTCCTCCATCTCCTCATGACGCGCACCACTTTCGGCTTTGCCGCGCGCATGACCGGAGGCAACCCGCGTGCTGCAAAGGCTCAAGGGCTGCCGGTCGGTATTCTGCTCGTGTCCTGCTGTGCGATCGCAGGTGCATGCGCGGGTCTCGCCGGCTTCTTCGAGGTCGCGGCCATTCACGGCCAGGCCAATGCCTCGCTCGTCGCCGGCTACGGCTTCACGGGCATTCTCGTCGCTTTCCTCGCGCGGCAGGTGCCGCTCGCCGTCATCCCGGTGGCCGTGCTTTTTGGCGCGCTGGCGGCCGCCGGTGGTGTCGTTCAGCGGCGCATGGGCCTTCCGGACGCGACGATCCTGGTTCTCCAGGGGCTGATCTTCGTCGTGCTGCTTACCTCGGATACGTTCTATGGCCGTATTCCATTCTTTCAGCCGAAGGGAGACGCGAAGTGACCGGCGACGACATGCTCACCACCGCATTGATCGCGATGCTCGGCGGCGCGATCCGCGTCTCGACGCCCTTCATGTTCGTGGCGCTGGGGGAGTGCCTGACAGAGAAGTCGGGGCGAATAAATCTCGGTCTCGAAGGCTCGCTCGTGCTTGGCGCCATGGTCGCCTACGCCGGCTCCTACGAGACGGGGATTGCCTGGCTGGGCGTGCTGTTCGCCGGTTTCGCGGGCCTCTTCCTCGGCGCCATCCACGGCTACATCTGCAAATTGCCCAAGGTCAACGACATGGCGATCGGCATCGCCATCATGAGCTTCGGCACCGGATTGGCCTTCTTCTTCGGCAAGCCATACATCCAGCCCACCGCTCCGCGTCTCGAAGCCATCCCGCTTGGCGGCTGGACGGGAGATCCGCGGCTCGCGCAAGCGCTTGAAGTCAATCCGCTGTTTTTTCTCGGCATTGCGCTCGGCGTTTTTCTCTGGTGGGGCTTGAAGAACACCAAATGGGGCCTGATCGTGCGCATGACCGGCGACAGCGCCCCGGCCGCCAAGGCGATGGGTGTTTCGGTCGATCTCGTCCGCTTCATCGCGACCTCCATCGGCGGCTTCATGGCCGGCGTCGGCGGCGCGTTCCTGTCGCTCTATTATCCCGGCTCGTGGAACCAGGGCCTGTCCTCCGGGCAGGGTCTGATGGCGGTCGCATTGGTGATCTTCGCCCGCTGGGGACCGCTGCGCTGCCTGATTGCGGCACTCCTTTTCGGTGCGGCTGGCGCACTCGGCCCGGCATTGCAGTCGGTCGGCATCAGTCAGGGCTACTACTTCTTCAATGCCGCCCCCTACATCCTCACGCTCTTCATCATGATTGCCTCGGCGCAGTCCAAGTCGGCCGCCCGCGAGGTTCCCGGCGAGCTTTCCGTCAATAAATGAGGCCCGCAATGACCACATTGGACGAACGTATCGAAGCGGCGATGGTAAAGGGCGGAACAACCCTGGCCGCGGACCCGTATCCGTGGCCCTTCGACGGCGACTGGGGGCCGCACAATACGGCGCTCGTGGTCATCGACATGCAGACGGACTTCTGTGCGCCCGGTGGCTACGTCGATTCCATGGGTTACGACATCTCCTTGACGCGCGCGCCGATCGGGCCGATTCAGGCTCTGCTCAAGGCGATGCGCTCCAAGGGCTATTTCATCATCCACACGCGCGAGGGTCATAAGCCGGATCTCTCCGACCTGCCCGCCAACAAACGCTGGCGCTCGCAACGCATCGGCGCGGGGATCGGCGACCAGGGACCGTGCGGGCGCATTCTGGTCCGGGGCGAGCCCGGCTGGGAAATCATCCCCGAATTGCAACCGGAAGAGGGCGAAGCCATCATCGACAAGCCGGGCAAGGGCACATTCCTCGCGACCGATTTCGAACTCGTTCTGTCGATGAAGAAGATCCGCAACATCGTTTTCACCGGGGTCACGACCGATGTCTGCGTGCATACCACGATGCGCGATGCCAACGATCGCGGCTACGAATGCCTCCTGCTCGAGGATTGCTGTGCTGCCACGAAGGTCGAGAACCATCTCGCCGCCGTCGACATGATCAAGATGCAGGGGGGCGTATTCGGCGCCGTTTCCAACTCGGCGGATTTCATCGCGGCGCTACCGGGGGCCAGATTATGAGCGACACGTCCCAAGCCCGACGCGCGCGCTCGCTCGAAACGCGCGGCATGACCAAGACGTTCGGGCATTTCACCGCTCTTGGCGACGTCTCGATCAAAGTCGAGGCGGGTTCGTTCCACGCATTGCTCGGCGAAAACGGCGCGGGCAAGTCTACCCTGGTGAAATGCATCATGGGCTTTTATTCGGCGACACGCGGCGAAGTCGTGCTCGACGGCCAGCCGGTGACCATCCACTCGCCCAAGGACGCTTTGGCCTACGGTATCGGCATGGTTTACCAGCATTTCACGCTCGTCCCATGCCTCACCGCCGCCGAAAATCTGGTGATCTCGCGTGCCGACGTTCCCGCGGTCATCGACTGGGCGAAAGAGCGAAAAGCGCTCGGCGCCTTCATGGAGACGATGCCGTTTCGGGTGCCGCTCGACACGCAGGTTTCGCAGCTTTCGGCGGGGGAGAAGCAGAAGCTCGAAATCCTGAAGCTGCTCTACCTCGACCAGCGCTTCATGATCCTGGATGAACCGACGTCGGTGCTGACGCCCGGCGAGGCCGACGAGATGCTCGGGCTATTGCGCGGCATGACGGAGCGCGGCGAGATCACCGTGTTGATGATCAGCCACAAATTCCGCGAGGTGAAGACGTTCTGCGACCACTTCTCGGTGCTGCGGCGCGGGCGACTGACCGGCGAAGGCGATGCCAGGACCGCGAGCGTCGAGGAGATGAGCCGGATGATGATCGGCGACACCGAAGTGCGTGCGCGCGCAAAGCGTGTGCCGATGAAGGAACGCACCGACGTGCTTGAGCTCGCAGGTCTGCTGGCGGAGGACGAGACCGGCCTGCCTGCCATCCATGGCGTCAACCTCAAGGTACGAGGCGGCGAGATCGTCGGTATCGCCGGCGTATCGGGCAACGGACAGTCGGCGTTGGTGGAGGCGCTTTCGGGTCAGCGGCCGCTTTCCGACGGCGAGATCCGCATCAGGGGCGAGGAATTCCAGCCGACGCGCGGCAATTTCTACCGCTTCAAGGTGTTCGGCCTGCCCGAAGAGCCGCTGAAGAACGCTGCAGTGCCGCGCATGAGCGTATCCGAAAACATTGCTTTTCGGACGTTCGACAAGCCGCCGATTTCCAGTCTGCGCTGGTGGATGAGGCCAGGCCCGATGAAGAGGAAGGCGCAGGAGCTGATCGCCCGCTACAACGTCAAGACCACGTCGCCGGAAGCCGCGATCGAGACGCTTTCGGGCGGCAATGTCCAGCGGGCGATCCTAGCGCGCGAACTCTCCAGCGACGTCGACGTGCTGATCGTTGCCAACCCCTGCTTCGGGCTAGATTTCGCCTCGGTCGCCGATATTCGTTCGCAGATCATGGAGGCGCGCAATCGGGGCGCCGCCGTTCTTCTGGTTTCGGAGGATCTCGACGAGATCCTCGAACTCGCCGATCGGGTCGCGGTCATGTCGGGCGGGACGATCTCCTACGTTTCTCCAATCGAAGAGACGGACCGCAACACGATCGGCCAGCATATGGCGGGACACTGAAATGATTTCGGTAGACGCGCGACCCCATCCCTACTTGCTCGACCCGGCGCATACGGCGCTGGTGGTCATCGACATGCAGCGCGATTTCATCGAGAAGGGCGGCTTTGGCGACAGCCTCGGCAACGACGTCGGCCGGCTCGAAGCGATCATCCCGGTCGTGGCCGGCTTGATTGCCCTTTTTCGTAAGCAGGGATGGCCGATTGTCCATACGCGCGAGGCGCACAAGCCGGATCTTTCCGACTGTCCGCCCTCGAAAATCCGACGCGGCAATCCTTCTCTCAAGATCGGCGACGAAGGACCCATGGGCCGCTTGCTTGTGCGTGGCGAACCGGGCAACCAGATCGTAGACAGACTCGCTCCCCTTGCCGGCGAGATCGTGATCGACAAGCCTGGCAAGGGTATGTTCTGGGCCACCGGGCTGGAAGCGATGTTAGCTGAGCGCGGCATCACCCATCTGGTCTTTGCGGGCGTGACCACCGAAGTCTGCGTCCAGACCTCGATGCGGGAGGCCAATGATCGCGGCTTCGAGTGTCTTCTGGTCGAGGATGCGACGGAAAGCTACTTCCCCGAATTCAAGGCATCCGCCATCGAGATGATCGTCGCCCAGGGCGGGATCGTCGGCTGGGTGGCGCCGCTCGCCGCCCTCGAAATGGCGGCCGAAAAGCAAGTGTCCCATGCCTGAGCAAAGCCGCCGGGCAAGACGCGTTGTGGAAAACGACGGCATGCACAACGGCCTCTGGCGTATACCGCAGGATACCGGCGTTGCAGCGGCCTTCGCCCGGAAGGCCGGCTAATGGTTATCAACGATCCCGCCACGCGCGCCGAAGTCGAAGCGATATTCTTTGCCTACGAGCAGGCCCTGTTGCGCAATGACAATAAAACGCTCGCCGCCATGTTCCTCGACCGTCCGGACACCGTGCGTTACGGCGTCAACGACGTGCAGCACGGTTACGACGAAGTGCTTGCCTTCCGCGCGACCCAGGCACCGTTCGACCGCGCGCTTGACCGCACGATCATCACCAGCTACGGCACGGACCACGCAACGGTGCAAACGCTCTTCGTCCGCGAAGATACGCCGGGAAAGATCGGCCGCCAGACGCAAGTCTGGGTGAGGACGAGAACCGGGTGGAAGATCGCCGCCGCACATGTAAGCATGATGGATGGCTAACCCTCGGGTCGGCAATTTGACGGACGGGCCAGTGCTCAAGAAGTTACCGCATACATCGGCGGAGGAAATCAGGCGACAGCTTGCCGACCGCATCATAGGCGGCGGACTGAAGCCCGGATCGGTACTTGACGAATCGCAGCTCGCAACCGAGTTCTCCGTTTCACGCACGCCCATCCGCGAGGCGCTGAAGCAACTTGCGGCCAGCGGTCTGGTGCAGCAAAAGCCGCATAGCCGCACCATCGTCGCCAAGCCTGACACGCAGGCGTTAACCGGCATGTTCGAGTTGATGGCCCATCTGGAGGCGCTCTGCGCCGAACTCTGTGCGGAGCGCATGAGCGCTGCCGAGCGTCACGCCCTGGAAGACCTGCATGCGCGGATGTCCGGCGTCGTCTCCGGCGGCGACCGGCTGGCCTATATTCGCCTCAACGAAATGTTTCACAACGCGATCTATCAAGGTTCGCACAACAGCTACCTTGAGGATGTTACCCGCCAGACGCGCCAACGACTGCAACCTTTTCGCCGTGCCCAATTTTCGACCCTGGGGCGACTGGCGCGGTCGCATGCCGAACACGGACAGGTTGTAGAGGCGATCTTGCGCGGAGGCCGCAGCGAAGCCGCGGAATTCATGCGCGCTCACATTTCATTGGTCGAGGATGCCTGGAACGAGTTCGCCAGCGGTTGATCAGCCGGAAAGGTAGGCTCTCCAGCCTCCAAATTCGCTGATGTCCCTTGCATCCTTGGCAGCCACTGCCTCGACCAGAAACCCCTTTGCCTGCGTTCCATCCGAGAATTGCAGCGTGCCGATGCCGAGCGGCGAGGGAATCGTCGCAACGAATTTTCCGAAGGCGGCCGGCTCCAATGCCCAGATTTCGGCCTTGATCGCGCTGCCGCCGCCCTTCTCAGCGCGCAAAAGGCCGGGCTTCGGCGGCACCGTTCCGCTCAGCGCAAAGAGCTTGTAGTCCGGCGCGGTTTCGACCTCACGAATGAAGACCGCGCCAAGTTCGGTCAGTTCCCGGTTGAGCGGCAGGCCGCTCAGATGTGCGCCCACGACCGCAAGCTCTATGTATTCAGGCGGAGGCCTGTTCGAACGGGCCACTTCTTTCTTCTCGACCGAGGCGGCAATACTTGCCACGAAACCGTCCCGGCCGGCTGGGGCAATAAAGGTCAGGCTGGACGGAAGGCCGTCCGAGCGGATGCCTGCCGGTACTGAAATGGCGCATAGATCAAGCAGGTTGACGAAATTAGTGTAGCTGCCGAGGTTGGAATTGTATTTCACCGGCTCGGCGCGAAGATCGTCGATCGTATAGAAGCGTGGGATGGTCGGAACGGCAAGGCAGTCGACTGCCGCCAGGATCGGTTCGGCCTGACGCCTGAGATCCGCGAGCTTGTAGAAGGCCTCGAAGGTCGCCACCGCGCCGATCCTTGCGCCGGGCTCGATGATGGAGCGGGTCACGGCCAGCATCGCCTCGGGGCGTGTTTCCAAAAGCGATCTGGTCGCGGCAAAGCGTTCGGCGACCCACGGTCCCTCGTAGAGCAATCGCGCCACGGTATGGAAAATCTCGAAATCAATTTCGACGATCTCGGCACCGAGTGAGCGCATCATGTCGAGATCGGCGGCATAGGCCGCTTCGGCGGCGGCGTCGCCAAAGAAGAGCCGTTGCCGGACAAGCGGCACGCCGATACGGACACCGGGGGACATATGGCCCAGGCTTAGCGCCGGCAGCTTTCGCGAATAGGCGTCGTCGGCGTCATAGGCAGCGGCGACCGCCGTCGCTCGTGCCGCAAGTTCCACGTCGCGTGCAAACAGCGAGATCGTGTCCAGCGTTCTGCACGCCGGCAGCATGCCGCTCGACGACAGCAGACCGAGCGACGGCTTGAGGCCGACGATGCCGTTCATCCCCGCCGGGATCCGACCAGAGCCTGCAGTATCGGTCCCGAGTGAGAAATCCACGATCCCCGCGGCGACGGCAACGGCCGAGCCGGAACTCGACCCTCCGGGCACAAGATCGGCCCGCAGTGCGTTGCGGGGCACGCCATACGGCGAGCGGACACCCACCAGCCCCGTTGCGAACTGATCCAGATTGGTCTTGCCGACAACGATGGCGCCCGCGGCCTCCAGCCTCTCCACGACGAAAGCCGAGCGCTCGGGACTATACGAGAAGGCCGGGCAGGCGGCAGTGGTGGGCAGGCCCGCAACATCGATATTATCTTTGACGGCAAAGAGCATGCCATAGAGCGGCCGTCCGTCTGGCCCTGCAAGCTGCAACCGCGCAGCCTCCGCCTCGAGCGTCTCCCTGGGTTTGATGCTCAAGAATATGGCATCGTCGGAGCATGCTTTCAGTCTTTCGAGACTGGCTGAAATCTTTTCACGAAGGTCCATTTCAACTGCCTCACAAGCGTTCACCTTCGCGGATTCTGCATACATTCGGCCGAAGATACACTAAAAAATAATCAAATTTGAAATTGATTAATTTTTGAGCAGTTGCTGCGATCTGACGCGGTACTGCGCGGGGGAGGGATGTATTGCCTACATCAAACCGAAGAGAGCGGCCATCGGCCGCTCTCTGTCTTTTCTAGGATGCAACGTGTGCCGAGGGTTGAGCACAACGCTATTTTTGTCGCGCCCATTCAGAGCGCAAGCAGCAAGCCGATTTTAGAATGGACTTAAATGCAACCTGCGCGATTGCATTCTTTGCGGAACTATTTTACGCGATAGCCGGACAGGTTGTTAAATAGTGAGCGAATCATATGGCTGCATTGCTATTAAAAAAACTCATTGGATGTATTTTATTCATGTTGTCCGCTCGGGTTGCGTTGGGCGCATTGATTGCCGCAAGCTGTCTGTTCTCTGTGGCAGGCATACAATCCGCAGCGCGCGCAGCGCAAGCCGATGCCGCCTCATCGGCTTCGAAGATATCCTCCCGGAAATTCGACGACTGGTACTATCGGTGCAGTGGGCCGACAGGCGCCGGAGAATGCGAAGTGGCGCAGGTCGCGCAAGTGCCGAAGGATGGCAAGAGCGTCAACGTGCTCTCGCTGGCGATTGCTCGACCGGCTGTCGGCGATAGTGATCCGAAAGGCCAAAAGGGATCGCTGACGCTGACCGTTCTCCTGCCTCTCAACGTCTATCTTCCCGCCGGTGTTTCGATCAGCGCGAACGGCAGATCCATTCTCAAACTCGACTACCGCAATTGCAATCAGATGGGCTGCTGGGCGCAGCACGCCTTCGACCCCAAGGCAATGAGCGCCCTTCGCAAGGTCGCGACGGCCGAAGCGCAAGTGCTGCTGATGGACGAGAAGCCCGTCAGCATCCGCTTCTCGACCAAAGGGCTTGGGCCGGCGCTGGATGAACTCAAGAACAGCGCTTTCAGGCAGTGAGCCCGACCATGGTGGCGAAAGCGGTTTGGATCTCTGTGGTCGGCGCAATGTTGTCTTCGGCTATAGCTCTGCCGGCCCATGGCCAGGCGCAGTCGCCGGCGGACGAGTTCTCGCGCCGTCAAAGTCAGCAATCGCAGAGCCGCCGCCTGGATAACCTCAAGCGGATCACTCCGGGGGGAACGCCGGATGCCGCGCCCGCGGCGGCCCCAGCCGGAGCGACCGATGCAGGCATCTGCTTTCACATTGCTCGCGTTGGCGTCGAGGGGGCGACGCGGGTGTCGCCTGCCGACATCGCTAAGATCACCGATCGTTATCGCGATCGCTGCATCGGACTTGCCGATATCAACACTGCGCTGCGCGATCTGACGCATCTTTATCTCGATCGCGGTTACGTGACCTCGCGCGCCTATGTGCCGCAACAGGACATCAAGGGCACCGGGCTGCTGCGCCTTGTCATGGTGGAAGGCACGATCTCCGACATCTACGTCAACGGCAAGAAACCGCGCGCCGGGGGTGCCGTCGCCGCGGCATTTCCGGGCGTGAAAGACAGTGTCGCCAATATCCGGGACGTCGAACAGGGGCTCGATCAGATCAACCGCCTGTCGTCGAATAATGCCAAGACCTCGATGCTGCCCGGCCCGAAGGACGGCACCACCATTCTCAACGTCGAGAACAACCCTGGGAAACGCTGGCACATGGCGCTTGCGCACGACAATCTCGGGCAAGAGAGCACCGGCTACGCCGAAACCTCGCTGCAACTTGGCCTAGATGATGCGCTCGGGATCAACGACCAGCTCGGCCTGTCTTATCAGCGTAGCGGTCCCGACTACCCCTGGGGTGGGGATGGTCACGGCAGCAGCAACAGCTATTCGTTCAATACCAGCGTGCCCCATGGATACTGGACGGTATCGGCGACCGGCTCGTGGTACACCTATCGAAGCAGCATCGCCGGCAAATTCAGGCCGATCGACACATCGGGGAATTCGGGACAGGCCGGTTTCGGCGTCGATCGCGTCGTCTTCCGGGATCAGGCTTCTATTACCACGCTGCGGACGAAACTCACCTACAAGCAGACCGACAACTTCCTACTCGGCAATCGCATCGAGGTCGGCAGCCGCCGCTACAGCGTCGGCACCCTTGGGCTATCGCACTCACGGCGCTTGCTCGGCGGCGTCTGGGCCTTCGATGCCGCCGTCGATCATGGGCTCGACCTCTTCGATGCCGTCCATGCCGGCGATCCCGGTGCCGGCGACGCCAATCCCCGCTTCTCGAAATACAGCGCCACCCTCAGCGTCACCGAGCCCTTCGCGCTGGCTGGCCAGTCCTTGGAATTCACCACGACGGCAAACGCTCAGTATTCGCCCGACAACCTCTTCGGTGCCGAGCAGATCTCGCTCGGCGGCCCGAGCAACGTGCGTGGTATGCGCCAAGGCGCTCTCTACGGCAACAACGGCGTCTTCGTGCGCAATGAGCTTGCACTACGCCTCAAGCCCTGGGACGGCAACGCCGAGGCGAGCGGGCTGCTCGGGGAACTTCGTCCCTATGTCGGACTGGACTACGGCCACGTCTACGGACAGTCCCGCTTCGATATTGCCGGGGGCGATCTCGCCGGTTGGACCGCAGGCGGCCGCCTGGTCGGAGGACGCCTCAATCTCGATCTTGGCTATTCCGACGTTCTGGCCGGAAGCGCCGGCAGCAACACGGCCGGGCTCTTTTACGTCAGCACGTCCATGCATTGGTGATTTAGATGAGATTTGAACAGATGTTTGTTGAACCTTTGCAGCGGTTTACCGCAGTCTCCTCGCGTTTGCTGGCGCTCGTCGTGCCATTGACGATACTCGCATCCTGCATGACCGCCGATCCCCGCCTCGTCGCTGCTCTCCAGCGTACATCAGTCCGCGAAATACGGATCGAGACGGCACCCGATATCACCATGGTTACCCCTTCAACCAGGGCAAAGCCGATCCGTTGTTACCGGCGGTCGTTTCGATGTTGAAAGGCACGATGGAAACGCAACTGATCGGCCTGCCCGGTGGTCCCACGCGCGGCCGCCTGGTCGTAACGCTACATGTCGTCGACGTCAGCTCCAAGGGTGGCCGCATTCTCCTAGGCCATGGCAGTTCCATCGGTGGGACGGTGCGGCTCGAGGACGCCAAAACCGGCCAGTTGATCGCAGAAGCCTCCGGTATCCGCGGTGAAGACATGGCAATGCACGGCGAAGGCTACGGCATCTTTATCGCCATGGCCGTCAATGCGGTAGCAGCGGCTGGCCCGAAGGATGTGCTCGTCAAACGGCTGACGGACACCTTCACCCGCGATGTCAAAAGCTGGTTGACCAAGAAATAGGCCAAGCGAGTGACGGAGCATGCCGCTCCACCGCTCACCCGAATGTACCGATCCTGATGTAAGACGTAGGAAGGCAAGACAGCGATGGAACGAGTAGGCAAACGCGCGGCTGGCGGCACAACCGTTAGCGGGCAGGATGGTACAGTCGGTCTCGTCTCCGGCGTCATAACCTCTGCACGGCGATTGATCGCTGCCACGCTTGCACTGACGCTGACGCTGCAGCCTGCACTCGTCCAAGCGCAGCAGGTCACGCCCGACATCGCAGCGCCTGTTGCCAACCAGCCGGGCGTCGGCGCCGCCCCAAATGGCGTTCCGCTGATCGATATCGTCACGCCGAATGCTCAAGGATTGTCCCACAACAAGTACGGCAACTTCAATGTCGGCACGCCCGGCCTGATCCTCAACAACTACAACGGCGAGGTCGGCACCTCCAAGCTCGGCGGCGTAACCCCAGGCAATCCCAATCTCAACGGCTCCGGCCCGGCAGGCGTCATTCTCAATGAAGTCACCGGCGGCGGCCGCAGCGCGTTGAACGGCCTGACGGAAGTATTCGGTGGCCGCGCCGACGTCATCGTCGCCAACCCGAACGGCATAACCTGCGACGGCTGCGGCTTTATCAACACGCCGCATGCGACGCTTACCACCGGCGTGCCCGATATTGGCGGCGACGGCCGCTTGAATGGGTTTACCGTCGACGGCGGCGACGTGACTTTCGGTGCCGGTGGCGGCAATTTCGCGGCCGGCGATGGCGCCGTCGACCTGTTCGACGTGGTGTCGCGCACGATTACCGTCAACGGTCCGGTCTTTGGCAAGGATCTGCATCTAACCGCCGGGCGCAACAAATTCGATTATGCCACAGGCCAGGCGACGGCGCTGACCGCGACTTCCGGAACGCCGGAATACGCAATCGACGGCACGGCACTCGGCGCCATGCAGGCCGACCGGATCAAGATGGTTGTCACCGACAGGGGCGCCGGCGTACGCATGCGCGCCGACATGGCCGCCAATGCCGGCGAATTGTCCCTTTCCGCGGATGGCAAGATCTCGCTCGGCAATGTCTCGGGCACGCAGGGCGTAGCCGTGAATTCCGGCGGGCGGGTCGAGGCTGCGAAGATCGCATCCAAGGCGCGAGTGGCTGTTCGCGCCGCCGATGGCATCACGCTGCAATCCGTGGCGGCCGACGGCGACGTTCTTCTTTCCGGCGGAGCGGGCCTGATCTCGCTTGCCGGCGGGGCAGAAAGCCTCGGCAGCCTTGAGCTGACGGCTGAGGGTGACATATCAGGCGGTACCCTGAAAGCCGGCCTCGACACGCATCTCGCAAGCACTGGCGGCGATATCCGCCTCAATGGGGACGCCAGCGCCGGTCGCAACCTGACCCTATCGGCCGTCAGCGGCTCGATCAACGCGGCATCGCTGATCAGCGGCAACATCGACGTTAGGGCCGGACGGATCAAGGCGCAAAACATCTTCGGCAACGGCAGCATCGCGCTCTCCGGCGACATGGAGGCGAGCGGCCAGATCCTCGGCGCGTCCGGCATTTCCATTACCGGCGCAACCAAAGCCGGCGCCATCGTCGCCGGTGTCGATTTCAAGGCCACGGCGGCATCCGCATCCGGCAAGATCCTTCTTGGCCAGGCCGGTGATCTTCATCTTGCGGCGGCGTCGAAGGACATCGAGGTCGGCACGTTTTTGGCCGCTGGCGATATCGACGCCGTCGCGGCCAACATCCGGGCGCAGGCGATCACCGGGCACCGCACCGTTTCGCTGACGGCCAATATCGACATCGACGGCATGGCACAGGCCGCCTCCGATCTTTCCGTGGCCGGCGGTCACATCAATGCCGGCGCCATGGTGTCGGGGGTAGATTTCGCCGGGACAGAGGCATCCGCTTCGGGCGAAATCCTACTGGGAAGCGCAGGGAACCTTCATCTTGAGGCAACATCCGCCGACATCGAGGTCGGGACGCTGCTGTCGGCAGGCGACCTTCGCGCGACCGCGGCTGAGGGTATTTCGGCAAACGCCGTCAGCCACAAGGCGCTCTCGCTTCAGGCGGGCGGCGACATCGCCCTTAGCGGCCAATCGAGGGCCGCGTCCGACGTCGCTTTAACGGCAGCAAACGTAAATGTCGGCGAGTTGATCTCGGGCGTCGATTTCGACGCGACGGACGCCGGTGCCGGCAACCTGATGCTTGCCGGCAACGGCGCAATCGCGATTAATGCAACACAGGGCTCGGTCACCGCCGACAACCTGCTCAGCGCCGGCGACATGCGCGTTCATGCCGTCCAGAACATTGCCTACAACGCTGCTCAAAGCGGTGCTGATCTCGCGCTGGCGTCCGACGGCGGCGCGATCAGCCTAGACAAGGCAACGCGCGCAGGAGGCGACATCGCCCTTGCTCTGCAGAACATCGACCTCAGCAACGGCCGCAGCGGGCTCAGCACCGCCGGCACCCTGAAGATCAACGCCCAAAACGCCAACCTCTCCAACAGCAACCTGACCTTCGGGGGGCTCGATCTTTCGCTGACTGGGACGGCGGATGTATCCAATGCCAGGATCAACACGACCACCGCTTCCGGCGGCACCGGCGACCTGTTGATTTCAGCCTCGGCGCTGGCCACCAATAACGCAACCAAGCTGCTCGCCGGCGACGATCTCGACCTGACGCTCGCCAGCCTCGCCAACTACGGCCAGCTCGCTGCAGGCAACGACCTGACGTTCAATATCGGCAGCGATCTCTACAACAGCCCGTCGGGCCTGATCTACGCTGGGCATGATGCTCGCTTCTACGTCCCCGGCACACTCACCAATGACCAGGGCGCGATCATCGCGGGCCATGATCTCACTGTTGCCGGCGGAGCTGCGGGTCAGCGCAACGGCGCACTTATCAACCACGCCGGCTTGATCCAATCCGGCAACGACATGTCGATTACGACGGGCTATTTGCTCAACGAGGCGCTAACGACGCCTGCCGTTTCGCAGGTATTGACCTCCAGCAGCCCTCTCTCTGAGTACGATATCCTCACGCGCGACTATGACGGCCAACCTATCACGTCAAGTCGTCCCGTCTACCGCAACATCGCGGACGACCAGAGCGTGGGTGGAGCAAACGCACCGGCCCTTATCCGTGCTGGCGGCAATTTGATGATCGATACCCGCGGTCTCACCAACAGCCACAGCGCTATCGAAGCTGGAAATTCGCTAACCATTTTAGGCTCAGGCGTGCTCGCAAACCAAGGTATGCAGCTTCAACGCAGAACATGGGTTAGTTGCGATTCAGACGAGCCTTGCGAATATTATCCGAACATCGTTGGCGAATGGAGGCTTGATTGCTCAGGCGGTAGCCCTGACGGTAGTAGCTCCTGCGATTATGTCTACGTGACATCCGAACTGGAATGTTCCGGCAACAGCCCCAATGGCTCTGGCCGCTGTCACTCTCGACAGCTAACCGCGCCAAATCCCAATGGCAAGCGCGATCCCTCGAAAGACCTCCAGCCCGGCAAAAACATCACAAGCATCGAGACGATCGGCGCGGTCGGGGCCAGGATCAATGCCGGCGGCGCTCTTAATATCCTAGGCTTCAGCGCCGTCAACAACACATCTGGAGCCGGCTCCGTCGCCGGCAACATAGCCGTCGCAGCCCCCAGCGCAGTCACTGACCCGACCGCCACGCTTACCGGCATGACGGCAGGCGCGGCGCTGTTTTCGCTGAACGCCGCCGTCGGCAGCATCGCCGCAGGTAGCGACCCGGCAGCCGCTTCGACGCTGACCGCGGCGCTTGCCGCCTCCATGCCAAAGCCGCAATCGGGCGGCTTCGGCGGCACGATCCCCGGCCAGGTCTTCCTCTATGAAACCCGCGCCGAATTCCTCGACGTCGGCAAGTTCTATGGCTCCAGCTATTTCATCAGCCGCCTCGGCTACCAGCCGGATAGAGCATATCCCTTCCTTGGCGACGCCTATTTCGAGAACCAGTTCATCGACCAGCAACTGCGCATGCGCACCGGCCAGGGCCTCGGCGGCAACGCGATCGACGAGGTCAAGGCGCTCTACGACAACGGCATCGCCTATGCCCAGAGCCACGGTCTCACCTTCGGCGACGTGCTGTCGCCACAGGCGGCCGCCGCGCTGACGGCGCCGCTCGTCTTGTATCAGAAGCAGATGGTCGACGGCATCGTAGTGCTGGCGCCGACGGTCTATCTCCCGAGCACCGAGATGGCCGCGCTGACGCCGTCGGGCGCGCTGATATCAGGCAACTCGGTCTCGATCGCCGGCGGCGCGGTCAGCAATTCCGGCACGATTGCGGCCAAGGGCAATCTCGCCGTCTCCGGCTCTTCGATCATGGCCAAGGGCGGGCGCTTCAAGGCGGGCGGCGACCTGACGCTCGCCTCGGCGGGCGCGCTGACGCTGGAAACGCAATCGCTCGATCTTTCCGGTTCGCTCTCAAGCAGGCAGGTGCTCGGAGCCGCGGCCTCGGCGACCGCCGGCGGCAACGTCACGCTCAGCGCGGGCAGCGACCTGACGCTGAAGGCGGCGACGGTTTCGGCCGGCGGCAATCTCGCCGTCGCCTCCACGGGGGGCTCGGTCAACATCGCCACGGTCGAGACCACCGACCGGTCCGCCAACAGAACGACCACCACCGTTACCACGACCGAGCACGGCTCCAGCCTTAGCTCCGGCGGCGATACGACGATCAACGGCAATAGCGGCGTTCTCATAGCCGGCTCGAAGGTTTCGGCTGGCGGCGACGTGGCGCTCGCCTCCAAGGGTGACGTGAACGTCACCGCCGTCGAAAGCCGGACGGACAGCGCCTATCGGCAAGGCCGCACGACGAGTTCGTCCGCCGAGACCCATAATCAGGGCGCGTCGATCGCCGCCGGCGGCAACCTGACGGTCGAGGCCGGTCATGACATCGCCGTCGTCGGCTCAGACCTTTCGGCGGGCGGTGTCGCCGGGCTTGCCGCCGGCAACGACGTGACCATCGCCGAGGCGGTCGACACCACGACCAGCGACTTTCACACCAAGAAGAAGGGCGGCCTGTTCAGCGGCAGCCGCGAGACGACGAAACACAGCGAAACGGAAACGGCGGTCGGCTCGTCGGTCTCGGGCGGCGCCGGCGTCGCAGTCATCTCGGGCAACAATACCGTCGTCTCGGCCTCGACGCTTAATGCCGGCGGTCCGGGGCGGCCGGCGGATCTGTCGATCGCCGCCGGCGGCGACATCGTCGTCGCCTCGGGCGCCAATACGGCCGCCTCCAGCGAGGCCAGCAAGAAGAGCGGCTTCCTTTCGAAGAAGAGTTCGTCGGGCCAGCGCTACGACGAAACCACCGTCGCCTCTGAGCTAACGGCGACCGGCGATCTGATGCTTAATGCGGGCGGGCAGGCGGCCGTCTCCGGCTCCAATCTTGCCGCCGGCTCAAATCTCGCCGTCGTCGGCGACAGCGTCTCGGTCGCGGCTGCGGAAGAAAACCATAGCCTCAGCCAGCAGTCGAAGAAATCCGGCCTGTTTGCCGGCTCCGGCGACGGCTTCTTCTCGATCTGGGGCAAGAACGAGAAGACCGCGGCCGACGGCTCGACCGTCGCCGTCGGCTCGAACCTTGCCGCAGGCGGCGACGTAGCGCTTGTGGCGCGCGCCGGCGACGTCAGCGTCTTCGGCTCTTCGGTCGCGGCCGGAGCGGACCTTTTGTTGAGTGCCGCCCGCGACGTCAACGTCACGCCGGGTGCCGAAAGCGCGTTCTCCTTGGAACAGAAGAAGCGCTCCGGCTTCGGCATCCAGGTGTCGTCCGGCAGCGGCTCTGCCTCGATCGGCATCGGCTTCGGCTCGGCCACCGACAAGACCAGCCAAGGCACTTCGACCAACGCCACCTCGACGCTTTCAGCCGGCCGCGACGTCACCATCGACGCCGGCCAAGACGCCAACCTGCAGGCCGCAAAGGTTACAGCCGGCCGCGACGCCGACATCCTTGCGGCCAACGACGTCAACCTGCTTTCGGCCGAGGACAAGAGCAACTACGAGGAGCTGCACAAACAGTTCTTCGCCGGCGTCAGCCTGACGGTGCAGTCCAGCCTGATCAGCGCGGGGCAGAACATCGCCTCGGCCGCAAACGGCCTTGGCGGCGACAACAAGGCCTATGCGATCGCACCGGCGGCGCTCGCCGCCTACAAGGCCTATGACGCCTTGAAGAATATCGGCGAAGGCACGCAACCGCTTGCCTCCGCCTCGCTTTCGGCCGGCTTCAGCTACTCGAAGAGCGAGATAGCGGCATCCTCTTCCGCGCCTGTTTTGACCACCGTCAATGCCGGCAACGCGGCGACGCTCATATCCGGCGGCGACACCACGCTTGCCGGCGCCGTCGTCTCCGGGAATAGCGTCATCGCCGATGTCGGCGGCGATCTCAACATCATCAGCCGTCAGGCGACGGCCGCCTATAAGGAGAAGACGCTCGGCGCCTCTCTCGGCATCGATCTCTTCAGCGGCGCCGTTTCCGGCGGCGCGCAGCTCGGCAGGATCAAGGGCGACTATGCCAATGTCACCCAGCAGTCGGGCATCGTCGCGGGCACGGGCGGCTATCACGTCACCGCCGACGGCGATGTCGAGCTCAAAGGCGGCGTCATCGCCTCGACCGCCGATCCAGAGAACAACGAGCTCTCGGCCAATTCACTCACCTATTCCGACATCGCCAACAGCTCGAAGACATCCACCTCGAGCTACGGCTTCTCGCTGACCCCGATCGGCATTCCGGTGCCGGTCGTCGGCCAGCCGGCGAAGCAGGACGATGGCGGTGTCGCCCGCGCCACACTCAGCCCAGGGCAATTGACGCTTACCAACCAGAGCCAGGATCTTTCCGGCCTCAACACCGATCTGTCAAAAGCAAACACCAGCGTTGAGCCGTTCGACATCGACAGGCTGAAGGCGCAGCAGCAGAGCGCGGCAGCACTCTCGGAACTGCTGAACATCGGCGTCGGCGAGCTCTCCAAAAAGCTCGGCTTTGCGGAGGGCAGCAAGGAAAAGATCGTCTTGCATGCGGCGGTCGGCGCCATCGTCGCCAAGGCGGCGGGCGGCAATATCGCGGCCGGTGCGCTGGCCGGTGGCGCCAGCGAATTCGCCAACGGCGTGCTGCAGGACGTACTCAAGGTCAATCCGAACCTCACCGACACTCAGAAGAGCGCCATCACCCAATGGGTGGCGGCAGTCGTGGGAGTGGCAGTCGGCGGAACGCAAGGGGCTGCGACCGCGCTCGACAACGTCAACCACAACTTCCTGACACACAAGCAGCGTGAGGATCTCTCAAGCGAGTTGAAGGGCTGCGACAGCGAACCTGATCCGGTCTCTTGCAAGGCCGCGGTTTCCCAGCGCTACATCGATCTGGACTTCGATCAGGATCGTCTGCTCGACGCATGCCGCACGACGAAATGCGTGCGCGATCTCCTGGGCGACCTGAACGAAAACCCGCAATTTTCCTATCGCGAGGTCCTGGAGTTGCAGAAGCTTGGGCTCAATGAAGCCGAAGCGCAGCGCCTGCTTGCCTATCAGGTTCAGGAGCGTTGGCTGACGGGCGACGCCAGCACCTTCGAGCAACACGTAATGGATGTCGCCGCGGGCGTTGGCTACTGCGAGGATCTCGGCCAATCGGCCGGCTGCTTCGCGACCGGGCAAGCCCTCAAATACGTCTCCGAAACCGTAACCGGTATGGCATACGGCGTTCTCGGCCTATCCGCGGCCGCGAAGGGTGGGTCGACTGAGGGAGAGGCAGCGGCGGGCGAAGGCAAAATTGCGGGTCAAGTGCCTATTGCACAGCAGACGTCAGGAGCAGAAAATATAGCTGCCGCTGCCAAATTGGCCGAACAGCTAAGGCTTGAGTCGGCTGCCTCGCCGTTTGCTTCCACAGGGGAGTTGACGTTAAACGCTATCGCGGGCTCAAGCGAAATCATCCCGCCCGGATACCTCGGAAATAAAGCGATCCCACCAGAGTATGGCAAGTACACCACTAGCGCTTTTCAAAGTCCATCTGGAAATTTCCAAGTGCATTTCTATATGAATCCGAGCACAGGAAAGGTATTATACGATCTCGACTACAAGGCAGTTTATAACGCGCAGGTACCATCAAGGCCATGAAAGTAAGATGCACTATGTTGTTGGATGCTTTTGGAAGGATGGCCGAAGCCTCTAATTGGCTCACGCTTGGCCGCGTCTATCATGTCATGGGCATTAATATAGCTAGCGACGGCAAGAAATTCTATCAGATCGTGACGCATGAGAAGCCAGGCGAATGGCCCAACGTTGGGTACTATGATTCTCGTTGCTTTGAAGTGCTCACCAATTTTGCCCCGTCGAACTGGCGCGTGTCGGTAAATCGAGATTCAATCTTGATTGGGCCAGAGGCTTGGTTGGGTCATGCGTTCCTGGAGGCGTTCCATGATCATTCCCCCTTGACCATGCGAATTTTTGAACGAGAATGCGAAATCATTTTACAAGAAGATCCATAAGGCGAACGCTTGGCAACGTCTCCGACGGCTATTCGGTCGCCAATGCGGCGATGGGCGCGATGAAGGCCTACGATGCGCTAAACGCCCTCGCCAAGGGCGGCAACATCGCCTCGGTCTCGGCAACCGTCGGCTTCAGCGCCTCCAAGAGCGAGGCGTCGGGGGAAAGCTCGACGCCCGTCGTCACCACTGTCGATGCCGGCCGCGCGGTTGCGATCGAAGCCGGCAACGACATTACCGACCATGGTGTGCAGATTTCCGCTGGTAATGAGGCGGCCGGGCAGCCGCGTGTCTCGGACGATCCGTTGGCCGGCGACATCCTGTTGTCGGCCGGTCATGACATCAGCTTTAAGCGCGCTGAGGCTTCGAACAGTTCGTCGGCCAGCAGGAGGCCACACAAGCAGCGGCCTCCTCCTCCTCCAGCCACTCACGAAAATCAGCTGCAGCCGCTTGTGGCGCCGCAGGTGTCGCACTTTTCGCAGGTGCCGTTGCGGACCATCGTGAAGTTCTGGCACTCCGAGCACATGTTGCCAGTGTAGCCCTGCATGATGGAACGGGCGCGGCGTTCGGCTTCCAGCTTCTTGGCTTCGGTCTTGGCCGATGCCGCGTCGGCGGCGGCTTTGTCGGAGAAGAGGGCGGTTGCCGACTGCGTAGCCTCGGAGGGTACCTCCTCAGCTACTTCCTCGGCGATCTCCTCGACCAGTTCCTTGGCGCGTTCCTCGTAGTCCCGCTTGAAGGCGAGGATTTCCGAGGTCGATGTCGCGATCGTCACATCCAGCTTGCGCACGGTGTTGCCGGCGATCGAGGTGATCGTCGCGCCGCTTAAAGCCTTTGAGGGAGCTGCTGTCGCTGCACCCTTTGGCTCGCCCATCTGCCGCTCGCCACCGGCGCCTTGAACCAGCGTCGGCTTGTAGCCGCGGGTCCAACCGGTCGAGATCAGGTTGGTCTTGCCTTCCTGGATGCCCTTGCCGAGCGCGGTATTCGAGAAGTCGGACGTGTCGACATGGGCGAGATCGTGACGGTTGAGATAGGAGACGGCCAGTTCGCGGAAGACGTAGTCGAGGATCGACGTCGCGTTCTTGATCGCGTCGTTGCCCTGGACCATGCCGGCCGGCTCGAACTTGGTGAAGGTGAAGGCCTCCACATATTCCTCGAGCGGCACGCCATACTGCAGGCCGAGCGAAATCGCGATCGCGAAGTTGTTCATCATCGCGCGGAAGGCAGCGCCTTCCTTGTGCATATCGATGAAGATTTCGCCGATACGGCCGTCGCCGAATTCGCCGGTGCGCAGATAGACCTTATGCCCGCCGACGATCGCTTTCTGGGTGTAGCCCTGGCGGCGGTTCGGCAGCTTCTCACGCTCGCGGGTGACCCGCTCTATGACGCGCTCGATGATCTTTTCGGTGACCGTTACCGCCTGGGCGGCGACCGGCTGCTGCAGCAGTTCCTCCAGCGCATCCTCGTCCGCATCGTCCTCGATCAGCGAGGAGTTCAGCGGCTGGCTGAGCTTCGAGCCGTCGCGATAGAGCGCGTTCGCCTTCAGGCCGAGCTTCCAGGACAGCATATAGGCGCTTTTGCAATCCTCGACGGTCGCCTCGTTCGGCATGTTGATCGTCTTGGAGATCGCGCCCGAGATGAAGGGCTGGGCCGCGGCCATCATGCGGATATGGCTTTCGACCGAGAGGTAGCGCTTGCCGATCTTGCCGCAGGGGTTGGCGCAATCGAAGACGGCGAGATGCTCGTTTTTCAGGAACGGTGCGCCTTCCAGCGTCATCGCACCGCAGACGTGGACGTTTGCGGCCTCGATGTCCTTCTTCGAGAAGCCGAGATGGTCGAGCAGGTTGAAGCTCATGTCTGCGAGCTGCTCGTCCGTGACCTTAAGCGTACCCTTCAGGAAGTCAGGCCCAAGGGTCCACTGGTTGAAGACAAACTTGATATCGAAAGCGCTCTTCAGAGCCGCGTTGACCACCTCGACCTTCTCGTCGGTGAAGCCCTTGGCCTTCAGCGTCGAAGGGTTGACGGCCGGCGCCTGGTTGAGGTTGCCGTGGCCGACCGCATAGGCCTCGATCTCGGCGATCTGGCTTTCCGAATAGCCGAGCGTGCGCAGCGCTTCGGGAACGGCGCGGTTGATGATCTTGAAGTAGCCGCCGCCGGCGAGCTTCTTGAACTTCACCAGCGCGAAGTCCGGTTCGATGCCGGTGGTGTCGCAATCCATGACGAGGCCGATCGTGCCGGTCGGCGCGATCACGGTTGCCTGGGCGTTGCGGTAGCCATGCTTCTCGCCGAGTTCCAGCGCCTTGTCCCAGGCGCTCTTGGCATGGGCGGCGAGATCCTGATCGGGGTTTTCGGCGTGGATCAGGGCGACCGGGTTGATCGACAGGCCTTCATAGCCCGAGGTCTCGCCATAGGCCGCGCGGCGATGGTTGCGGATGACGCGCAGCATCTGCTCGCGGTTCGGCTTGAACATCGGGAATGCCCCGAGTTCCGCAGCCATTTCCGCCGAGGTGGCATAGGAAATGCCGGTCATGATCGCAGTCAGCGAGCCGGCGATCGCGCGGGCTTCGTCGCTGTCATAGGGAATGCCTGACGACATCAGCAGGCCGCCGATATTGGCGTAGCCGAGACCGATCGTGCGGTATTCGTAGGAGAGTTCGGCGATGCGGCGCGACGGGAACTGCGCCATCATTACAGAAATTTCGAGCACGACGCTCCAAAGCCGCACGGCATGTTCGTAGTCGGCGATGTTGATGCGCTTGCTGGCCGCGTCCTTGAACATCATCAGGTTCAGAGAGGCGAGGTTGCAGGCGGTGTCGTCGAGGAACATGTATTCCGAGCACGGATTGGAAGCACGGATCGGGCCTGCCGCCGGGCTGGTGTGCCAATCGTTCATCGTCGTGTTGAAGTGCAGGCCCGGATCCGCCGATGCCCAGGCGGCGTAAGAGATCGATTCCCAGAGGTCGCGAGCCTTCAGCGTCTTCATGACCTTGCCGTCCTTGCGGGCGGTCAGGTTCCAGTCGCCGTCGTTCTCGACAGCGCGCAGGAAGTCGTCCTTGATCGAGACCGAGTTGTTCGAGTTCTGGCCGGAGACGGTCAGATAGGCTTCCGAATCCCAGTCGGTGTCGTAGGTCTTGAATTCAAGGTCCTTGTAGCCCTGGCGGGCGAACTGGATGACGCGGCCGACGTAGTTTTCGGGAACCTGATCCTTTTTGGCGGCGCGGATTTCGCGCTTGAGGGCAGGGTTCTTCACCGGATCGAAGCAGTCGTCGCCTGTGCCTTCGCAATTGAAGCAGGCCTTCATGATCGCCTTCAGGTGGCGGTTTACGATCTTCGAGCCGGTGACGAGGGCGGCAACCTTCTGCTCTTCCTTGACCTTCCAGTTGATGTATTCCTCGATATCGGGATGGTCGATGTCGACCACCACCATCTTGGCGGCGCGGCGCGTCGTGCCGCCCGACTTGATGGCGCCGGCGGCGCGGTCGCCGATCTTCAGGAAGCTCATCAGGCCGGAGGAACGGCCGCCGCCGGAAAGCTTTTCGCCTTCGCCGCGCAGATACGAGAAGTTGGAGCCGGTGCCGGAGCCGTATTTGAAGAGACGCGCTTCACGCACCCACAAGTCCATGATGCCGCCTTCGTTGACGAGATCGTCCTCGACCGACTGGATGAAGCAGGCATGCGGCTGCGGATGTTCGTAAGCCGACTTCGACTTGGTCAATTTGCCGGTGAACGGGTCGACATAATAGTGGCCCTGGCCAGGGCCGTCGATGCCGTATGCCCAGTGCATGCCGGTGTTGAACCACTGCGGCGAGTTCGGCGCCACGCGCTGGGTGGCAAGCATATAGGCGAGTTCGTCGCAAAAGGCCGATGCATCTTCTTCCGAAGAGAAATAGCCGCCCTTCCAGCCCCAGTAGGTCCAGGTGCCGGCAAGACGGTCGAAGACCTGGCGAGCGTCGATTTCCGAACCCGTCTGCTGGTCCTTCGGCAGGTCCTTGAGCGCCGCGTCGTCGGCGACCGAGCGCCACAGGAAGGAGGGGACGTCGTTTTCCTCGACGCGCTTCAGCTTGGCAGGAACGCCGGCTTTGCGGAAATACTTCTGCGCAAGGATATCGGCCGCGACCTGGGAGAACTGCGCGGGAACGTCGATGTTCTCGAGGCGGAAGACGATCGAGCCGTCGGGGTTCTTGATCTCACTCGTCGCCTTGCGGAACTCGATATCCGCATAGGGTGATTGGCCGGCCTTCGTAAAGCGACGTTCGATGCGCATATCCCTACCTCGTTCGTTGGTGCGCCCCGTCCCCGTTGACCAGCGCGCAAAAATCTTGCCCGGCTTCGCGGTTTAGCGCGCAGCCAGTGTTCCTTCAGACGGGACGTTCATCAATGACGCCCCTGTATCTTGTGGTGATGGTGGCTGCAAACACTAAATATAGTGTTAACAGCTTATTGACGCCAGTCCCCGCATGACGTTTTTGACAGAATTCTAATCGACGCACTTAGCCCATGGCGCGCCGGCCCCTCATAGACCCAACGCCCTGATACAGATATCGATTTCGAAAGAGAACCGGCCCGCAGATCATGTCCGGTTCGGTCGCCGCCGCAACGTGGTGTTATTAAGTTTGAAACACCCTATTTCGTCAAGGGGTGGGCTTTGAGAGTTTCTTAACCACAAGATATTGTGGTGATTGCCTGTGGAAAGCGGGGAAACGGGAAAAGCCCCAAAGAGTCAATCGCTTGGCCGGAAAACCTGACATTTCTGGGGGCGGAAAGCTGCGAACTTGCTTGAACGGAGAGGCAATAAAGTGACAAGATTGTGACTGTGACGAAATGGCAACATTAGTCTCTGCGGATCTCTCGACAAGCCCCTGATTCGGCGGCGCATCCCGCAGATCCGGGGCACTTTGAGGCATACTTGGACAAGGCAGGCGGTCGCCGAGGGGCAGCGCCCTCCGCTCTCCGATCGTCGGCGCTAAAGCCAAGTGATTCGTTTCGCGGGGCGAATTTGGGGCTCTTTCCACGACTGGCCTCGGTCTCGCAGCGGTCCGTCAGAATCATATTGACAGAAGCCCGGACAGGCATGCGATAAGCGTGTTGTTATTCACTTGTACAACAACGATGGGCAAGACCATGCGCGACTCCCGCCACGACATTCTCTTCCAGCCGGTGGCCATCGGGCCGAAGGTTGCCCGGAATCGCTTCTATCAGGTGCCGCATTGCAACGGCATGGGCCACCGTGAACCCTCTGCGTTGGCGGGCATGCGCGGCATGAAGGCGGCAGGCGGCTGGGCCGTCGTATGTACCGAGGAGGTCGAAATCCACCCCTCGAGCGAGGTGGCGCCCGCCATCGAGGGCCGGATATGGGAAGAAAAGGACATCTTCGCCCATGAACGGGTCGTCGAGGCCATTCATGCCCATGGAGCCTTGGCGGGGATCGAACTCGTCTACAACGCGCCGCGCACCAATCTCACCTCCCGTATGGTGTCGATGGGGGTCCGCAGCGGGCCGGTCAACTCCGAATGGCTCGAACCCCAGCAGGCGCGTGCCATGGACAAGGACGATATCCGTGCCGTCCGGCGTTGGCACCGCAATGCGGCGCTGAGGGCAAAGAAAGCGGGATACGACCTCATTTACGTCTATGCAGGCCATGGCCTGACGCTGACGCAGCAGTTTCTTTCTCGCGCCGTCAACGACCGGACCGACGAGTACGGCGGTTCGCTCGCCAACCGGGTGCGCTTCCTGAGGGAGCTGATCGAGGACACCAAGGAGGCGGTGGGCGACGCCTGCGCCATCCCCGTCCGCATGGCCGTCGAGGAAAGCCAGCTGGTACACGGTCTCGAGCGGTCGGAAATCGAAGACGTTATCGGCATGATCGGGGAACTGCCGGACCTGTGGGATTTCTGCATGGGATCCTGGTCGCGCGATTCGCGCACGGCGCGCTTTTCCGGCGAGGGCTTCCAGGAACCCTTCGTGCGCGGATTGAAAGCGCTGACCACCAAGCCCGTCGTCGGCGTCGGCCGCTTCACGTCGCCCGACGCGATGGTCGAGCAGGTTCACTCGGGCACGCTGGATTTCATCGGCGCGGCGCGTCCGTCGATCGCCGATCCGTTCCTGCCGAAGAAGATCGAGGAAGGCCGCAGCGACGATCTGCGCGAGTGCATCGGCTGCAACATCTGCGTCGCAGGCGACATGCAGTCCGTGCCGCTGCGTTGCACGCAGAACCCGACGATGGGCGAGGAGTGGCGCCGCGGCTGGCACCCCGAAATCATTCAGCCGAAGGCGCGCGACGCGAGGGTGCTGGTGATCGGATCCGGCCCGGCAGGGCTCGAGGCGGCCCATGCGCTGGGAAAACGCGGCTATGAGGTAACGCTCGCCGAGGCGAGCGAGGAACTGGGCGGCCGCGTGCGGAAGGAAGCGTCGCTGCCCGGGCTCCGCACATGGCAGCGCGTCGCCGACTATCGCATCGGCCAGATCGAAAAGCTGTCAAACGTCGAGATCTATCCGGCGAGCACCATGACGGCGGACGACGTTTTCGGCTACGGCGCGACACATGTGGCACTCGCGACCGGTGCGCGCTGGCGGCGTGACGGGCAGGGGCGCCAGCATCCCTATGGGATGAAGATCGCGCCGGACGCCTCGGTTTTGACGCCGGACGACATCTTCGACGGCATCTGTCCCTCAGGCGATGTCGTCGTCTATGACGACGACCACTATGCGATCGGCGGCGCCATCGCGGAAAAGCTTGCCGCTGCCGGCGCGCGCGTCACGCTGGTTACACCGGCCTCGCTCGTCTCCTACTGGACGCACAACACGCTGGAACAGGCTTTCATCGAGCGGCGCCTGATCGACGCCGGCGTTCGTGTTCTTGTGCGCGGGGAAGCGGACGAAATCCGCAACGGCGTCTTTGCCTACACCGACGGACTGACCCGGCAGAAAACGGAGCTTGCCTGCGATCACGTCGTCATCGTCGCATGCCGCCAATCGGTCGATGGGCTCCTGACTGATCTTATCGCCCGCAAGGCGGAATGGTCGGACGCCGGCATCGAGACGGCCCGCGTCCTCGGCGATGCGCAGGCTCCGGGCATGATCGTTCACGCTGTCTACGCCGGCCATCGCTTTGCCCGTGAACTCGACACCGTGATCGATCCCGATGCCGTTCCCTATCTCAGAGACCTGCCGCGTTGAGGCACGGATCAAAGCCGCTCCATGCTGAACGTATTTGGTAAGAGCGCTGCTTAAAGGCTTGAATGTTTTTAATGAAATCGGCTTGCGATGTCAGTTCGCAAGCTGCATTTTTGGCTTTGCCTGAGGTAGGTCGGGATCGTCCTGCGAATGAATTCGGCCTTAGCCCCGGTGGCCCTTGGCGATCGGCTCCTGGTAGGAGAAGCCCATGTCCCAGGGGAAATAGATCCAGGTGTCCTGGCTCACTTCCGTAACGAAGGTGTCGACCGTCGGTACGCCCTTCGGCTTGGCGTATACGCAGGCGAAATGCGCTTTCGGCAGGAGCGCACGCACCTCGACCGCGGTCTTGCCCGTATCGGTCAGGTCGTCGATGACCAGCACGCCTTCGCCGCCGTCGGTTGCCAATTCCGGCGCGATACCCTTCAGAAGGTTCATTTCGCCCTGGCTGACATAGTCGTGATAGGAGGCGACGCAGACCGTCTCGATGAGGCGGATATTGAGCTCGCGGGAAATGATCGCCGCCGGAACCAGGCCGCCACGCGTGATGCAGACGATTGCCCTGAAGTTGCGGTTGAGGCCCGCAAGGCGCCAGGCGAGCGCCCGGGCGTCGCGGTGAAATTGATCCCATGATACGGGAAATGCTTTATCGGGCAGGGACATGGCTCTGGGCTCCACGATGCAAGATGGCTGACGCGCAGGCAGCGCCGGCGCCCCGACCAGAGTCCGCCACACTCCGCCTTTGCAGGCACTCTGTCGGTCGCTGCAATTAGCTGAATTCGCGACCAAAAGGCAAGGGCGCGCTAGCGGGCGAGCAGCGTAAGCGCCGTCATCGAATGCAGGAGCGTCCTGGTGGTGCCGCCGAAGATCATCTGCCAGAGCCGCGAGTGCGTGTAGGCGCCCATCACGAGCAGGTCGATGCTGCTGTCGGAAAGACGATTCTCGATGACGCTGGCAGCCTTGTCGGCGCTCTCCTGGGTCTTGTGGGTCGCCTTGATCCCATGGCGAGCGAGCGCCGCGGTGATGGCAGCACCCGTGGCGTGAAGCGCATGGCTGCCGGTATCGACCGGCTCGACGGAGAAGATTTCCACTGAGTC
The DNA here is from genome assembly GCF_052113965.1 of Rhizobium sp. RAF56. Classification (NCBI taxonomy): domain Bacteria; kingdom Pseudomonadati; phylum Pseudomonadota; class Alphaproteobacteria; order Hyphomicrobiales; family Rhizobiaceae; genus Rhizobium; species Rhizobium sp. RAF56. Next base: position 17,800 of record NZ_JBFRDU010000010.1, on the reverse strand, counting down.
GGCCCCTTTGAGGAAGGGCATGGCGTCGAAGGTGGCACGCGCGACTTCCTTCGATCCGTTCCAGGCGATCAGCACGCGCTTGATCGGCTTCGGCTGCTTGAAGATATAGGGAATGAGCAAGACGGGCCGGCCGCTCTCGAATAGAAAGCTCTCGACGTCCACATGGGCATCGGAGGGCTTGGCCGGGTCCGGCTGCACGGCAAGAACGAGGTCGGCGCTGCGGGCGTGCTCGAGGAGGGGATGCGAGCCGTAGCCGACGGAGGTCGCGTAATTCAGCCATTCGAACGAGGCGGATTTGCCTTGAGCTGCCCTGCGGAAACGCTGCTCGATGTCTCGTGCTTCCGCGCGCGCCATATCCTGCAGGGCCTGGACAGCCACCGGATCAGGAATTTCCATCGGCACCACGAGAGGGACGGCGGAAATGACCTCCGCATGCATCCCTATCACGTGCGCGCCGTGCGTTGCGGCAAGCGCCAGCGCGAAATCGGTGGCGATATCGGTGTTTTCGGGCGTATCCAGAATGGCAAGTATGGTCTTGTAAGACATGTCTGCTCTTTCTTCGCTATGGACCGGCTTTGGCGCGAAACGCCGACCTTCCAATACCTCGAACCGGTGTCCGGCCCGTTGACCTGGATCATGCTTTGGTTTTTTGAGCTGGATTCATCCGAATCCAGCACTGCTCACGCCTCCGCCGATCTGTTCTCCTTCGTCCTTGACGCGCGTATCGCCTCGATCATGGCGCGCACTTCGTCGGCTGCGGCGTCAAGTGGTGCCTGCGCGCGGGCGCGCACGACGATTTCGGTCGAAAAGGACTGGCCGACATAGCGCGGATAGGAGCCGATGCTGGTTTCGGGGTTCGCCTTCTGAATCGCCGCGAGCGGCGTGCCGATATCGCCTTCACCGAACGGGCAGGAGATCGCCACCGACAGCATGCGCACGCCCGACCGGAGCGTCGGCACGACATTGTCGAGCATGGCCTGGAAGACCTGGGGCACGCCCGCCATGACAAATACATTGCTGATATGGAAGCCGGGGGCGGTGGACACCGGATTGTCGATATGGGCAGCGCCGACCGGCATTCGGGCCATGCGTTGGCGTGCCTCAGTGAATTCCAGCCCGCGACGGGCGTACATTTCGCCAAGCAGCCGCATCGCGTCCGCATCGTGCTCGCAGGCAACGCCGAAGGCCTTGGCGATCGCATCAGCGGTGATGTCGTCATGGGTCGGCCCGATGCCGCCGGAGGTGAAAACGTAATCGTATGCTCCCCGCAGGGCATTGAGCGCCGCCACGATCGCTTCTTCGTCGTCTGCAACGATTCGGACCTCCTTGAGGTCGATCGCGGCAAGCTGAAGAACGTCCGCGAGATGTCCGATATTCTTGTCCTTGGTGCGGCCGGACAGAAGTTCGTCGCCGATCGCCAGCATGGCAGCGGTGACAATATGGTCGTTGGTCATGAGAAATCCGTCGATTGCCGATTGTCAAAAATAGGTAGCGCTGTTTGAGCCGAATGCAAACACCGCATGCCGATTGCTTGGTTCTGAATTTTGAAACTGCAAGCGCATTTTCGTTCGCTTCCGTTGAACAGTCCGTTGCCGTTTGTCTGTCCTGCGCGGCGGGATTGGTGCTGCTAGAACCTCCCGGCTTTCAACGATTTTGAACAAAGGAAATGTCCATGGCCAAGGTTCTCGTACTTTACTACTCCTCCTACGGTCACATCGAGACGATGGCATACGCCGTTGCCGAAGGCGCCAAGTCCGCTGGCGCCGAAGTAACCGTCAAGCGCGTTCCCGAACTGGTTTCGGAAGAGGTCGCAAAGGCTTCGTACTTCAAGGTCGATCAGAGGGCCCCGATCGCCTCGCCGGAAGAGCTCGCCAGTTACGACGCCATCATCGTCGGCGCTGGTACCCGGTTCGGCACGGTCGCCTCGCAGATGCGCAACTTCTGGGATCAGACCGGCGGTCTGTGGGCCGGTGGCCGGCTCGTCGGCAAGGTGGGCTCGGTCTTTACCTCGTCGGCAACGCAGCACGGCGGCCAGGAATCGACGATCCTCGGCTTCATCCCGACCCTCCTGCATCACGGCATGACGGTCGTCGGTCTTCCCTATGCCTTCCAGGGCCAGATGGGCCTCGATGAGATCAAGGGCGGCTCGCCCTACGGTGCTTCGACGATCACCGGCGGCGACGGCTCGCGCCAGCCTTCGGAAGTTGAACTCGAAGCGGCAAAGTTCCAGGGCGCGCACGTGGCAAAGATCGCCGCCAAGCTCGCCTGAGATCTAGCACTCTGAAACGTTGCGAGGCGCGATCGAAAAGGTCGCGCCTTTCAACACACGGACTGCAAACGCCATGCGCTTGCCTTCACAGGCGCAGGCTGTCGTCCAGCCAGACCCGGAAACCGCCCCGGAAGGCGTTGTCGTTGTTGCCCCGCCGGCACTTCGGTGGCAGTTCCTTGAGCCGTTCGACATTGCCCCCGCCGATGACGATGTAGTCCGGCAGCAGGGCTGCGGCCAAGCGTTCGGAGACGTCGAATACCGACTTTCGCCATTTGCCTTTGCCTCGACGCTCCAGGCCGCGTTCGCCGACATAGTCTTCGAAGGTCGCCTTCCGGTAGGGCATGTGCGCTAGTTCCAAGGGCATGCACACGTTCTCGGCGATCATCGCCGAGCCGAGACCGGTGCCGAGACCGAGGAAGAGCATGCGGCCCCCTTCATAGCTTCCGATCGCCTGCATCAGCGCGTCGTTGACCATCCGCACGGGCTTGCCGAGGGCTGCTTCGAAATCGAAATTCTTCCACCCCGGCCCGAGGTTGAACGGATCGGCCGCGGCCCGGTGTGCGGCAACGGGACCAGGGTATCCCATGGCGACGACGTCATAGCGCCAGTCGGCCGTGAGATCGCTGAGCGCCGCTACCATTTTGGCGGCCGTCATCTGGTGACCCGATACGACCGCTCGCCGCTCGCTGCCACTGCTGAGTTCCACCTTCACGTGCGAGCCGCCGATATCGACGGCAAGGACAATACGGTCGGCCGTCGCGGCGCCCGCTTTCGGCTCGGCATGGTCGAGTGTTTGCTCCGCTGCCGCTACTTCAGTCATGTCAGGCATGTGTCGCGCTCCTCTCCCTGCCGTGCACCGCAGTCGTTCCGGCGCCGCCCTATCGGGCGCGATATCGGCGCTGGCTGTCAAGCCCAAGCGCATTGCGGATCGCTTGATTTCAATTCGCGGATGGCTCACTGAAGAGAAGCGCGTACTTGAGCGGAGGATCAGAACTTGGCCTTTCCGACATTGCCCCCCGGTTCCATCGTCCCGCCCGGTGCTCCCGGTATCGAGCCTCGCTGGACCTCAAGCGACAAGAGCGCGGTCGGCACCGCCGCCAGCGCGGCAAGCCCCGTCTGGTTCACGGCGAGCCACGGCATTCTGAACGAGATCTATGCGCCGCGCCTCGATATGGCTTGCGTGCGCGATTTCGGTTTCATCGTGACGGCCGACAGCTATTTTTCCGAGGAGAAGCGCGACGCCGATCATAGGGTGCAGGCGATCGAGGACGGCGTTCCGGCTTTCCGCCTCGTCAATACCGCCCGCGACGGCCGGTATCGCATCACCAAGACCATTCTTTCAGACCCGGAGCGCGAGGTGGTGCTGCAGGACCTCCGCTTCGAGGCGCTTATCGGCGGCCTCTCAGACTATCGGCTGCATGCCCTGGTAGCGCCGCATCTCGTCAACGGCGGCGCCGACAACACCGCATGGTACGCCGATTTCAAGGGCAGGCAGGTTCTCTTTGCCGAGGGCTCCGGACGCGCGCTCGCCGTTGTCGCCTCCGTGCCCTGGCTCGCGCGCTCGGCGGGCTATGTCGGCGTTTCCGATGGCTGGCAGGCGCTGTCGCGAGGCGAAGGGCTGAGAGAAGAATACCGCTGTGCCGCCGCCGGCAACGTCGCGCTGTCGGGAACACTCGACATCGAGGCGGGCGAGGGGCGGGCGCTGATTGCCATCGGCTTCGGTACCCAGCCGGAGGAGGCGGCCTTCCGCGCCATCCTCAGCCTGGAACAGGGCGTCGAGCCGGCGCTGAAGCATTATCGGAGCGGCTGGCGCGAATGGCAGCGCGGCCTGCTTGCGCTGGACGAGCCCCATGATCGGAGCCAGCTCAACCGTTACCGTGTCAGCACCAGCGTGCTTGCCACCCATCGTGACGATGCGTCCGGCGCCATCATCGCCAGCCTTTCCATCCCGTGGGGCTTCAACAAGAGCGACGACGACATCGGCGGCTATCACCTGGTTTGGACGCGCGATCTGGTGGAAACCGCAGGCGGGCTGCTCGCCGCGGGTGCTCGGGCCGACGCGCGCTCAGTGCTCGACTATCTCTCCGCGATCCAGGAAGCGGACGGCCATTGGGTGCAGAACGCCTGGCTCGACGGCCGGCCCTATTGGCACGGCATTCAGATGGATGAGACTGCCTTTCCCATCCTGCTCTACGACATGCTGCTTCGCGCCGGCGTGCTCGACGCGTCGGAGGCTGGCCGATATCTGCCGATGATCGAGGCTGCTGCCGCCTATATCGTCGTCAACGGCCCCGCCACCCAGCAGGACCGCTGGGAGGAGGATGCGGGCTACTCGCCCTTCACGCTTGCAGTCGAAATCGCTGGGTTGCTCGCGGCCGCCGACGCGGTGGAAGCGGCCGGCAGACTAGCCGCGGCGCAATATCTGCGCGAGGTGGCAGACGGCTGGAACGAGCGCATCGAGGAGTGGACCTACGCCACAGACACGGAACTGTCGCGCCGATTGGGCGTAGACGGTTACTACGTGCGGATCGCGTCGGCCACGGAGGGCAGTTCTTCGCTCGGACGAGACTTCATCCCGATCCGAAACCGTGACGACGGCAGCGCTGTCCTGGAGGCTGACTTGCTTCTGAGCCCCGACGCCCTGGCGCTGGTACGGTTCGGCCTCCGTGCCGCCGACGATCCGCGCATCCTTGGGACGGTCGCGGCGATCGATGCGGAGTTGCGGCGCGATCTTCCCGCCGGACCCTACTGGTACCGCTACAATGACGACGGCTATGGCGAGCGCATCGGCGGCGCGCCCTTTGCCGGCAGCGGTGTCGGGCGGCTCTGGCCGCTTCTGACCGGCGAGCGCGCTCACTATGAGCTTGCGGCTGGGCGGCCGGACGAGGCGCGGCGCATGCTGGCGGCACTCGAGGCGTCGGCAAGCGACGGCGGGCTGCTGCCCGAGCAGGTCTGGGATAGCGACGACGTGCCTGAACGCGAGCTATTTCTCGGCCGCCCCTCCGGCAGCGCCATGCCCCTGGTGTGGGCTCATGCGGAACATATCAAGCTGCTGCGCTCGATCCGCGACGGCGTGATCTTCGATATGCCGCCGCAAACCTTTGCCCGCTATGTTGCCGTTAAGCCGGCGCCCGCGCCTTTCGCCTGGCGGCCGACCGCCAGGCGCGACGGCATTCCGGCGGGCCGCGACCTGCGCGTCGAACTGGCGGAGCCCGCCCTGGTGCACTGGTCTACCGACGGCTGGGCAACCGCTACCGACAGCCTGGCCCACGACACGGGTTTCGGCACCCACGTCTGCGATCTGCCGACGAAGACGCTCCGCCCGGGCACGATCGTCTTTACAATCTTCTGGACAGACAGGCAGATCTGGGAAGGCACCGATTTCACCATCGAAGTGGTTTGAACCGGCGACGCGCTCCTTGAGCGCTTTGACTTGGTGGCTCGTGCGTTGCTGCTTTTCTGCGAAGGGCCGAGCCGTTCATCTGACGGCTTGGCTTGCTCGAATCTCGGCCATGGCAGCCGCGTGTTCGCCTAGAACAGGCGCTGGTAACGGCCCGTAATCACTACAATTTTAGCGAATCAGCAAATATTTTCTAGCTAATGCATAACCGGCTATATCTTGCCGGTTAACAGACTATTGCATTTACCCGGCACTCATAATTCATAGCGTCCTGTATTAGAAAAAGGTGTTACGCTATGTCCAACGAAGAGCCGCGCATTTCGACTGTCGACAACGAAGACGCGTCCCGCGACTTTCTCTCCCCGATCCGGGAAGAGGCCGATACGCATGCTTCGGATGCGCCTCAGATGGAAGTAGCGCAGGCCACCGGCAATCAGCAGCCTCCGGCGGGCGAGCCGCAGTTGGCGCCGCACGCCACCGAAATCGTTCCCGACCAGAACAATGTCGCCCATCTCGCCGGGAACGTCTCGGTCGATGATATCCGCGTCGAGGGCGCGAACCTGGTCCTCGTCCAGGCGGACGGAACGGAAATCGTCATCGTCAACGGCGCACTGCATGTGCCGACCTTCCTGATCGGCGACGTGGCGTTGCCCCAACAGGCGGTTATCGCGGCGCTCGAACAGAACCACGTCAACGTTGCCGCGGGTCCGGACGGCTCCTATTCGGCAAGCGCCTCGCCCTCGAGCTCTGGTGCCGAATTCGAGGATGGGCTCAACCAGCCCGACGACCAGCCGCCAACGCTGGCAGCGCTGCTGGAGGATACGCAGCAGCCAGACGGCCTGGGCGCAGGCCCCGAGGATGAAAGCTTCAACCATCCGCCGACCATGGGTGCGCTTGGGCCGCTGGTTTTCCAGGATACTGAAAACGATGACGCGTTTTCGACCTTCGTCGGCCAGCTTCCCGGCTCCGACATCGACAGCAACAACGTTCTGATCTACAGCGTGAATGGCGGCCAAGCCCTGGCAGGGAATGCCGCTTACGACGTGATCAAGGCCGGCGTCTACGGCACACTATACCTGAACACCGCCACCGGCGCTTACAGCTACGTGCCGAACGACGGCGCGATCGAAGCGCTGAAAACCGGCCAGTCGGAAAGCTTTACGTTCACGGTTGCGGACAAGTCGGGTGCATCCGCTTCGCAGACCTTCACGGTCAACCTCAACGGCGTGAACGACACGGCGACCATTTCCGGTTCGGCTACAGGCGCCGTTGTCGAGGACGGCAAGGTCGAAGGCGAAGGCAAGACCGAAGGCGACAAGCTCCACGCCGAGGGCGTGGTGGTCGTGAGCGATCGCGACACTCAAAGATGGCGGCAACGCGCTTGAGCTGGGCGACGCCTCGGCGAAGGGCAACGTTCTGACCAACGACACCGACGTCGACGAGGGCGATACCAAGACGGTCGTCGGAGTTCAGGCCGGCGACAGCCACGGCGTCGATGTCAGCGGTCACGTCGGCAACGTGATTGCCGGCACCTACGGCATTCTGACGCTGAAGGCGGATGGCAGCTACACCTACCTGCTCAACAATCTCGACAGCGACACCCAGCATCTGGCGCAAGGTGCGCACGGCCTCGACACCTTCACCTACACGGTGAGCGACGCCAACGGCGCGACGTCGACGACGACGCTGACGATCACCATCGACGGCACCAATGACGCGCCGGTTGCCTCGCTGCAGTTTGCCGGCGTCAGCGAAGGCGTGTCGACCGCCGACACCTCGACGGCAAGCGGCAATCTTCTGGCAGGGGCCAGCGACGTCGATACGGGCGCGGTTCTCACTGTCGCCAACGTCAATGGCCATGCAGATGACGGCGAAGGCGTGGCCGGTACCTACGGCACGCTGAGCTGGAATGCGGAAAGCGGCGGCTATACCTACGCACTCGAAGGCCGGCGCGACGGATGTCGACCACTTCACCGTCCTGACCGTCGCCAACGTCGACGGCCACACCAGCGGCTCGACCGGCGTTGCCGGCGAGTACGGCAAGCTGACCTGGAACGCCCTGTCCGGCGCCTACAGCTACAAGCTCGACAACAGCAAGGCGGCAGTACAGGCGATCGCCGATGGCGAGACCAAGAGCGACGTCTTCAGCTTCACCGTCCGCGACCAGTATGGCGCCGAGAGCATCCAGACCCTGACCATCACCGTCAAGGGCACCAACGATGCGCCAATCCTCGCTGGCAGCAACAATCTACCGCCGATCAGTGAGGATCCGCAGGCCAACCAAGGAACGCTTGTCAGCACGCTGCTGAATGGCCACGCCTCTGACGTAGACGGATCGCCGGCAGGCATTGCGGTCGTCAATCCGTCCAGCACTGGCGGGCATTGGGAATATAGCTTCGATAGCGGCGCGCACTGGAGCATGTTGTCCGCCAGCGCCAATTCCGCGCTCGTGCTCAGTCTCGATGCCTACGTCAGGTTCGTTCCTGATATGAACGTTCAGACGACGACGTCGACTGACCCGCAAACCAAAATCGCCGAGCCAACCCTCACCTTCCGTGCCTGGGATGGCAGCTCCGGCGCGCAAGGAGATCATGTCGACTTGACCGTTACCGGATCGACTGGCGGTACCAGCGCTTACAGCGCCGGCACGGCCTCCGCGTCCGTGGCGATCACCAACGCCGTCGACCACGTGTTTACGTCCGAAGCCGACGCGGTAAACCTGCACGTTCTCACCAACAATCCATCCCAGGACGGGAACTGGTTCGAGGACAACAACTACCTCGATGCGAAGGATGGCGACGACACGGTCTTTCTACCGGATGCCGGAAATGGTCTGGGGGCCAAATACGCGCAGCTTTTCGCGGATGGCGAAATCTTCACTGGCGGCACCGGCAACGATACGATCGTCGGCGGCGACCTTGACGACCGCATCAGCGGCGGCCTCGGTGCGGACAACCTGCAGGGCGGCGGCGGCAACGACAGCTTCTTCCTTGGCCAGGACGTCACAGGGTCGGGCACGCGTACGTTCGAACTCGGCGACGGCACGACCCGACAGATCAGCATCGATGGCCTCGCGGGCACCGCGGACATCACCTCGGGCGGCGCCGGCCAAGACACCATCAACCTCGATAGCGCCGGCACGCCGGGCTATGTCTACGACACCTATTCGGCTCCCGGCTACATCTCCGGCGTCGAAGCTATCAACGGCACCGCAGGCAACGACGTCATCCTGGTGAGCAGCGGCTACACGAGCGACGCCGTCGGCGGCGGCATTGTAATCGATGGCAAGGACGGCAACGACGCGATCGGCGGCGGTGCTGGCAACGACACCCTCTATGGCGGCGAGGGCAACGACCTCCTCTCCGGCCTCGGAGGCGACGACCTGTTGAAGGGGGGCGCTGGAAACGACGAGATCTGGGGTGGCCAGGGCAACGACACGCTCTCTGGCGAGGAGGGCGACGACAGACTGATCGGCGGCGCCGGCGACGACGTCATGGATGGCGGCAGCAATTCGGCTGTCAAGTTTACCGTTCCTTTGACGCCGTCTTCAGATGGCGCGGCATCGATCCTGGCGTCGGTCCATGGCGGCGACACTGCCGACTATTCCGGTTCCACCGCCGACATCATTGCAAATCTGGCCAACGTTGCCGCTGTCTGGCCGACGGCGATCGGCGCCCATACGGCGACCGGCGAAGGCACGGACACCCTGACGAACATCGAGAACGTCACGGGCGGCTCGGGCAACGACATCATCTTCGGCGACGACAACGCCAATATCGTGATCGGCGGCGCAGGCACCGATCAGATCTTCGGCAATGGCGGAGACGACCTGCTTTACGGCGGCAACGACAATGTTGCCGACTTCATTCATGCTGGTGCGGGCAACGACGTTGTCGTCCTCGGCGACGGCGGCGGCGTGGTGAAGGGCGAGGCCGGCAACGATCTCATCTACGGCGGCTCGGGCAACGACTGGCTCTATGGCGACCAGGATGGCCCGCACGATGCGACAGGCGATGGAAACGACACCATCTTCGCAGGCGCAGGCAACGATTACATCGAGGGCAACGGCGGCAACGACACGCTCTATGGCGAAGACGGCGACGACACGATCGTCGGTGGGGCCGGCAACGACCAGCTTTTCGGCGGCGCGGGCAACGACACCTTCCTTTATCAGCCCGGCAATGGGGTATCCATCGTCGGCGACGGATCCGACACGATCGATGGTGGCGATGGCGACGATCTCGTGCGCATCCAGCAACTGTCGGCCGAACAGAACCGCTACTACGTCCAGGCCAGCGCGACAGGCTTCAACGTCACGGCCGACCACTACGGACTGGGCACTCCTGATGTTCTGGCGCTGGCAAACGTCGAAAGGCTGGAAATCGACGTCAAGGGCAACGAACAGGTTGTCCTGAAGGGGAACCTGACGGGTCTTTCGGTCGACGTGGAAGGCAACGGCGAGGGGAGCGGCATATTCCTCAACGAGCTGCAGTCGATCACGTCCGTGACCGGCCATCTCGGCGCCGGCAATGACGAAGTCTACGGTGGCAATCAGGCAACCGGCGCTGTCATCGACGGCGGCGCCGATACGGATTGGCTGCACTACGAGTTGGTGAACGGCCCGGTCTCCATCGACCTTGCTGCCGGCACGGCCGTTCGCGGCGCTGTGACCGACACAGTCACCAATTTCGAGAATGCCACCGGCACGAACGCCTCGGATGTGCTGCTTGGTACCTCGGGAGCGAACGTCATCAACGGCGGCGTGGGCAACGATGTCATCGAGGGTCGCGGCGGTGCGGATACGCTTGATGGTGGCGACGGCGACGACCGCATCACCGCCGGCACCGAATTGCTGGCAAACGGTGGCTTCAAGGGGCCGGCGGAAGTTATCGTCGGCAATGGGTCTCAGATCGCGGATCTGGGCGGCGGCTGGAGCGTAACGCAGGGGAGCGTGGACCTGGTGGTCGCAGGCGCCAGCCTGAACGCCACGACACCGGCCGGGATGAACATAGTCGACATGCAGGGCGTGTCCAACGGCACGATCTCGCAGACCTTCGCGACCGTCGAAGGCCAAACCTACACGGTCAGCTTCCTGCAATCGACGAACCCGGACCTGCTGACGCACGGCTCGGGCATGACCTCGGGGGTATTGGTCAGCGCCGGCGGGAGCTCTGAGAGCTTCTTCGACTATGCGGCAGCCGGGGCAACCTGGGAAACGCTTTCCAACACCTTTGTCGAACGCACCTTCACCTTCACGGCGGGGGCGGGCTCGTCAACGACACTCAACTTCTCCGCACTTGGCGCGGACGGCTCTTACGGCTCGCTCATCGGTGAAGTTTCCGTCAGCCAGGTTCCTCCCGCCGCAGTCGACGGCGCACACATGTACGGCGGTGCCGGCAACGACATCCTGACCGGCGGCGCCGGCAACGATGTTATCGACGGCGGCATCGGCAATGACCTGATCCGCGGTGGTGCCGGCAACGACACGATCACCGGCGGCACGGGTGACGACTTCATCTCCGGCGGAAAGGGCGACGACATCCTCTCCGGCGGTACCGGCAACGACACCTTCTCCTACACGGTCGGCGACGGCAATGACCGTATCGACGGTGGCAGCGAGACCGGCTCGGCCTATCCGAACTACGACGTACTGAACGTTGTCGGGAACACCGAGGCACGCACCTTTACGATCGGCGAACTTCCGACTTCCGACAGCGGCAACATTGTCACGGCCGACGACAAGGCTGATCTCACGATCGCTATGAGCGGGACGACCGAAACGATCCGCGCCGACGAGATCGAGCATGTGGTCTTCGACCTCTTCGCCGGCGACACCGTCGTCTTCGGCGATGTCAGCCAGACGGCGCTTGCCGCCACGACCATCGTCGTCAACAGCGGCGCCGGCGACAACACCTACGACTTCCGCAACTTTTCGGGCGGTGTCGACGTTGTCATCAATGACAGCGACCGGGTGACGTCTGGCGATACCGACCTCATGCAGCTGTCCGGCAAGTGGACCGACTGGACGGTGACGCAGAATGGCGACGCCTATACCCTCACCAACGGCACCGTCATCATCACGACGACCAACGTCGAACAGTTCTTCTTCGCGGCGGACAATAAGACCATTGCGTTGAGCGAACTGGCCAACACCGCGCCGCAAGCCGAGGACTTCCACGGCGGCACGGTCACCGAGGACGCTTCGACGACGCCTTCGACGACCGATAGTGCGGTTTCCGACGGTTCGGTGTTTGCTCATGTGACCGACACTAACAGCCTCGACAGCAAGACGGTGACCGCGGCCGGTGTGGCCGGTCAGGCGGCAACGGCGCTCGGCGCCGGCGGCGAACTCACGCTGCAGGGAACCTACGGGACGCTCCTTATCCATGCCGACGGAAGCTATCACTATAGCCTCAACGACCAGGACGCCGACACGAACGCGCTGTCTCAGGGCCAGCAGGCCGCGGACGCCTTCACCTATACGGTGACCGACGCACACGGCCTCGCCAGCACCGCGCAGCTGACAATCGATATCGTCGGCACCAACGACGCGCCGGTGATCAGTATCCCGACGGACGAGACGACCAGCTCGAGCATCATCTCCGGTGCGCAGGTCGTCACTCGGTTCCTTCCTGAAACCGACGCCGGCCTCTCGGCCAATGGCACGCTGACTGTCAGCGATGTCGATGCGGGCGATGTCGTGAAGGCGCACGTCCTTTCGGTCACCGGCGGCGGCGCGGGCTACGATCTTGCAGGCGCGGCATCCTTCCTTACGCTTTCCAATGAGACCGTGCTCGACGGCTCGTCGCACACCGGCACCTTGGGCTGGACCTTCAATTCCGGTAGCGAAGCCTTCAATTTCCTGCCGGCCGGCTCGGAAGTGCGACTGAACTACACGATCGAGGTTTCCGACGGCAAGGGTGGCATCGATACGCAGGTCATCAGCATTCTCGTCCACGGCACCAACGACGCGCCGGTGATCACCGTCCCGCAAGGGCCGCTCGCGGTTAACGAGGACGCGCCGCTTGTCATAACCGGCCTTTCCATCAGCGATGTGGATGCAGGTTCGTCTCCGGTCACTCTGACGCTGTCCATCGCAAGCGGCACGCTTTCGGTCGCTTCCTTTAGTGGGGTCGGTGTTGCCGGCAACGGCAGCGGAACCGTCGTGCTGACTGGCAGCCAGGCAAACATCGACGCGGCCTTGGCACAGGCCAACGGTCTAACGTTCAAGGATGCGCCGAACCATAGCGGATCGGTCAATCTGACGATCACGGTCAACGACGGAAGCGGCAGCGCAAATGCCATCTCCACATCCACGGTTGCGATCAATGTCGCGCCGGTCAACGATGGCCACGCAGCGCTCTCGATCAGCGACACGACGCATGCCACGGGTACCCCGACGGTCGGAGATACTATCACTGCCGCACTTGGCGCCGATCCCGATGGCGCGGCTTCGGGTGTCGTCTATCACTGGCTGAGGGACGGCCACGAAGTATCGCAAGGCTCCGGTTCGACCTATGTCCTTGGTTCCGGGGACGTTGGCCATACGATATCCGCCTTTGCGACATACACGGATGGTCAGGGATGGTCGGAACAGACCGACACGGCAGCGCTGACATCGGCGGTTGTTTCGGCAAGCCAACCGCCGGTCGCCTCTGACGTCACGATCATCACCGATGGGGACAACGGCAAGACGATATCGATCCCTTATGCTGCGCTTCTCTGGAACGCTCATGATCCTGACGGGCATACGCTTTCGGTGACCGATGTAACAGGCAGCAAGGTTTCGCAGCAGAGCGACCCTGTTCAGTTCCACCTCACCGGAAGTTCGGATAGCTTCACCTACAATGTCTTCGATGGCGAACAGAAAACCGCGCATCCGGTGACGGCGACTATTGCCACGACAGGGCTGACGGGCACTTCAGGCAACGATATCATCGTCGCCTACGACGATGGGCAGCACCAAGGACATAGTCACACGCTAACCGGGAATGACGGCAACGACGTTCTCGTCGGTGCGACTGGCGGACAGAATACTCACAATGAGATGTCTGGCGGCAGCGGCAACGATCTGTTGATAAGCGGCGGCAACAACGACAACCTGCATGGTGGCAGCGGGAACGACGTTCTGATCGCCCACAGCGGCAGCTACAACATCAACATGGACGGCGACGACGGTGACGATACTTTCGTTATCGATCAGAGCAGCGGCACCATCAACCTTCACGGCGGTAACGGCAATGACATGCTGGACCTGTCGCACCTGGAATCGGGCGTCACCGTCGCGCTGCCGCAGGGCAATCTCTACCTTTCGGGCCTGCATGTCGCCTACGACAGCATCGAAGGCGTGATCGGCACTCACTACAGCGACACCCTGACCGGCAGTTCCTCGGCGGACACGCTGATCGGTGGTGACGGCGACGACACCCTCAGCGGTGGCGACGGCGACGACTTCCTTTACGGCGGAACGGGCCACAACACGCTGACGGGGGGATCGGGCGCGGATACGTTTGTTCTCGACGCTTCGGCGCTCAGCAAGATCGGACTTGCCGACGTCATCACCGACTACAAGGATGGCCAACACGACGCATTGGATGTTTCGAAAATTCTCGATACGCTGCTCGGTCACCAGGCGACCGAAACGGAAGCATTGGCGAGCATTCGCGCCACCGCCAGCGGCACGAACGGCGCGGACACCACCGTCAGCGTCAACAACAACGGTAACTGGCATGATGTAGCGGTGCTTCAGGGCAGCGCCACGGCGGTCAAGATCCTCTTCGACGACGATCATCATGCCACCACGGTGCCGCACAACTGACGCCAGCGGCAAATCAGCGAAATGAAAAAGGCGCGAGAGCGCCTTTTGTTTGCTGACAAAGCAGTCCTTTTTGCGAGCGCGTCCGTTTCTCCGTCCTCCCGGCCTCGAGCCGGGATCCAGACGCGCCGCGTCGGCGGCGGGAAAGACTCGTTTTGCGCGCAAGGACTTGCGCGCGCTGGACCCCGGATCGAGTCCGGGGAGACGGCGGATAGCGGCGCAGTCCTGGTAAGCCGTCAGGGTTTGTCAGCAGTCTGAAGGCGCGAATGCGCTCGCGAAAGCGCCTTTTCCCTTGTCTGAATTTCCAAAGAAACGAGACAGGTTTTGGGACTGCGGCAGGCATGACAACAAATCCAGCGACAGCGGATCCGCGCACGTCTGCTCAATCGTGATGCGCTTTAGGCAGGCGGCAATCGGCTGAGCGGCAAGGCGCCGGCCTTGCTGCGTCCGGCGAACGCGGTTTCGTCCGCGAGGCGGCGGATGCTGTTGAAATCGGGTGCACCTTCGAACAACGCGCCGCCGATCTTGACGTCGATATCGAGCGGCGTTTCCTCAGCGGCAAAAGCGGTCTGCGCGAGACGACGACGGATGCGTTCGCCGATGTCCTCGGCGTTGGCAGCGGTCGCGCCGGGCAGGAAGACGCCGAACTCGTTGGTGGCCAGCCGCGCAATGAGGTCGCCGCTGCGGACTGATGACTGGATGATGGCTGCCAGGGAATGCATGACGCTATCGGCCCATTGCGACCCGAAGCGATGGCTGATGTCGTCCAGTGCCTCGACCACGACCGCGATCATGACGCCGCCGCTGTCGTCGCCGACGAGCTTGCGGCGGTCGACGTAATGTTCGACCGCGGCTGCGAACGCGGTGCCATTCAAGGCGCCGGTCGTGGCGTCGTGGCGAACGGCATAGTTAACCTTGCTCTGCATGCGTTTCAGCTCGGCGTCCTTGAATCCCAGGGCCGATAGCAGCGAAAATGCCACAGAAAACGAAATTAAGCAGACGCTGATTAATCCTACCAAAAATGGCTTATCAGGTATGATTAGGTTTAGGCTAAGTAAAAAGCCGACGGACCCTGCAGAAACGCCAATCGCGCTGAAGGCGGCGGCCCGGAAGTTGCGCTTGGCGGTGGCTAAGGAGTAACGCTTTCGGAATTGCATGGTGGAACCGCTATCTGTTGCTCGATCTTTCGTCAACTAAGCAGGTGCAGGAAAAGGCCAGGTTAACGAAACCTGTAAAAACCTTAACTTGAATTTGCTGCTGGGTGGGTTAACCGTTTTTCCAGAAGCGCGCTTAGGCCACTGGATGTATGTGAAAACAAAGGTATTACTTATTTACCGGATTAGACAATTCGGTATATGAGTAGCCCAAAATGAATCAATTGGGGTTGAGGGGCACTGGTCTTGTTGAACGGCAAAAGAATTATCGCGGTCTTATCGGCCAGCGTTGCTTTGAACTTTGTATTTAGCGCTGGCGCCGATGCAATGTCTCTTCAGCAGGCAGTCGACAAGACGATGAAGACGAATCCTCAGATTTTGCAGGCTGCGCAAGATCGGGAGGCGGTCGAGTTCGAACTGCGTCAGGCGCGGGGGCTTTACTTGCCGTCGATCGACCTGGAAAGCGGCCTGGGGCGCCGCCGGCTGTCAAACGCTACTTCCGGCAGCCTCAGGTCTGACAGCGACTATCTGTCTCCCTCCAGTGCGAGCGTGACGATCACGCAGACGCTGTTCGACGGCGGCAACCGCGCGGCGGAAGTCGCAAAGCAGGCGTCGCGCGTCGACGGTGCTTCCTTTCGGGTCAATGAGCGCTCGGAAGCGCTGGCGCTCGAAGTAACGCAGGATTACCTGGAGTATATTCTGCAAACCCAGATCGTTGCCGCCGCCAAGCAGAACGTGGCCTTCCACAACCAGATGGTCGGCGACATCAACGAGAGCATGAAGGGCGGCGCGCTCACCGATGCCGACCGGCTTCAGGGCCGCGAACGGCAGCAGGCAGCGCAAGCGCGCCTTCGCGAAGCGCTTGAGGAGCTGGAAGCCACCAAGATCCGCTTCCTGAAAGCTGTCGGCGAGCCGATCTCCAATCCGCAGACGCCTCCCTCCGTCGCACGCTCTCTCCCCAAAACCCTGGACGACGCCATTTTCGTCGCGCAGAAGAACAGCCCGAAGGTCTATTCCGCGAAGGCTGACATCAATGCCGCGGATGCGGGCGTACGCGGCGCACGCGCCAACTACATGCCGAAGATCGATCTCGAGGGCACTGCCCGCGTCGGCAACGATGTCGATGGCGACGCCGGTAACACCAACGACGCGCAGGTCGGCGTGGTCGCGCGCTGGAACCTCTATCGCGGCGGCATCGACGTCGCTCGCGAGCAGGAGCAGATCCGTCGCGCCACCGAGCAGCGCTATGCGCTTTCCCAGACCCATCGCGAGGTGGAAGAGTCCGTCCGCTCCGCCTGGAACGAGCGCGCAAGCCGCAGCGATCTCGCGGGTATCCTTACCCAGCAGTCCACGACCAACGCCCAGCTGGTGACGTCCTACCGCGACCAGTTCAAGATCGGCCAGCGTTCGCTGCTCGATGTCCTCGACGCGCAGAACACGCGCTTCAACACCGATGTTCTGGCAAAGACCGCGCGGGTCGCCTCGCTGTTTGCGGAATACAAGATCCTGGCCGCCTCCGGCAGCCTGCTGCAGACGCTGAAGTTGAAGCCTGTCGACCAGGCAACGCCCTATGCGGAAAAGGAATTCGCCGTTTCGGAGAAAGCCAACCCGGGATACGTCGAGCTTAACTCCCACCAGAAGGCTGGTTTGCCGATGGATCTGCTGGCGCCCATTCGCTAGCAGCATCCGGCCAGACAAGGAACGACGTTGAACGCAGCAGTTGAGACTTCGAGCGGCACTTCGCTTCAGACATTCAAGGCCGCTTTCCGGTCTGTCGCTGCGTTCTATGGTCGCCCTAGCTCCGATACGGTGCTCTTCTCGGGGTTGCCCGACGAGATCACCGAATCGCTGGAGCTCGACGATGTCGAGCAGTTGGCGGAGCGCATCGGCCTGCAGGTCATCAGGCATGACGAGCGCGATTGCCGTCTCGGCAATTTCGACTGTCCGGCGATTATCGCATTTGCCGACGGCGGGGTTCTGCCGCTGCTGGAAGTGGCCGACGACGGTTCCTATGTGACCGATATCGTTCCGGTCGCCGGAAAGCCGCTGACGCTGTCGCCGGCCGATCTCGCCGGCCTGAAGCCGCGTGTCGCCTTCGCCTTCACGCTCTACTATCAAAACGCCTCGGAAGAGGCGCTGGTCGGCAACGCCGTCGAGATCGA